>PXCI01000212.1 GCA_003566675.1 Clostridia bacterium | reverse complement strand
TAAAAACGCAGCTGCCTCTGCCCTCGTCGTCTCCCGGTGCGGGGCAAACAGGTTCCCTGGCATGCCCATGACGATATCCCGATCGCACAGCGCAGCGACATGTCCAGCTGCCCAGTCGGGGATCTGGCCTGCATCGACAAACTGGGGCCCACCACCCAGGGGGGCCAGCCCCAGCGCCCTTGAGATCATCACTGCGACCTCGGCCCTGGTCACGGCAGCATGGGGTCTGAAGGAGTCGTTCCCATCTCCTGAGACCAACCCATCCAATACAGCCGCCTCGACATGAGACCTCGCCCACCCAGAGATGTCCCCTACGTCGTCAAAGAGGACATCGATCCGCCTGGCAGGCTGCGGGCTGCGACCCGAGACGTCGACCAGCATCCTGGTGAACTGTTCCCGGCTCAGGGTGTCATCGGGTCGGAAGGTCGTATCGGGATAATCATCTAAAGGAATGACCTCGGACAGAGAGAGAACGTACCTCTCAGCCCAGTGCCCACTGATGTCGGTGAACGTGTCCGTGGTACCCATCAGCAGGTCAGCAGGCCGATCGACCTGGGCCACAACCTGCTGCCTCTCCGTATCTACCGCGGTCGGTATCGGAATCCACGTGTCCAACTTGTCGTGGTAGTACTGCACCAGGATACGCTCGGCATCCTTTGGATCCAGTTCCTCCTGGTAGTTCAGAGTCACCGTCACCGGTTCATCGAACCGTGCCAGATCAACCGGCTCCCCGGCATCAACGAAATGACGGGTCCGGACCTCAAACACCAGGCCATCGACGGGAGCGTGCATCTGCCATCGTTCCGGCTCTGCGTACCGGGCGCTCACCCCGAGCTCGACGATCCCCGGAACAGCGAGGGGAGGTAGGAGAAGGTCGATCATCCCCGGTACGCTCAGTACCCCACCGGCATCCGGGTCAATGACCGTGCTCTCGTAGGGCAGGGGCAGAACCTCACCGAACACCGCGACCAACTGGCGATTCGAGCTGGCATGGAAGGTATACACCGGATCGGTTTCGACGTAGTCTCCCCGTTCGAGCCAACCGATGAACTCGTAGTCAGATGCTGGCACGGCTTCAAGCCGGACAAGGGAGTTGTCCCTGAACGTACCGCTGCCCTTCACCGTTCCAGCACCCACTGGTTCCACCGAGGTGCTGATCGTGCGGCGGGCGATCAGGCGGCTGAAGTACGCCTCCACCGTCACATCTTCGGTCACGTTGGAATCCACCCGGGCTGCAGTCGTGACGCCATCGCTCCACTGTGTGAACCTGTAGCCGGAGTTCGGGACAGCTGCGACCTCGGTACCATCGTCGCCGTGGGCCACGGTCTGGTCTGTCACACCGTCTATGCTCCCGTTGGGGTCTGAAGTGTAGGTCAGGGTGTGGAAAACGGCATCGGTATTGAAGGTTACCTGTGGGCCGTACCCGGCACCCGCACTGTTGGCAGCGTACGCCCGCACATGATAGGTGGTATCGGCGTCCAGGTCCGTCATGTTGCTCTCAAAGGCACCCGTCCCGGTTCCCCCGTCGTCTGAGAAGTCCCCCCCGGGATGGCTCTGCAGCGTGGGCATTGAGGAGGTACTCCATACCAGGCCCCTGGCCGTTACATCGGCTCCGCCATCGGAGCTGACATCACCACCCGAGGTCGCACTGCTGCCAGTGATGTTGGACACTGCCTCCGTCGAAATGACAGATGGCGGCGCAATAAAACCGAACACCACCGTACCGTCTTCGGTGATCTCTCCCGTGGTGTACACGTTCCCATCCCAGGATCCGGCCGGACTGGTCCCACCAACGGCCGGTGACACCTGGTTCCCATCATCAGGCATCACCGTGAACGTCGTCGTATCGCCGACCTCGACGCCGCGGATCTCCGTCGTAACCGTTCCTCCTGGCCCCCAGGATGCGGTGACGGTCCTCGCGAACGTCACACCATCATGCTCAAAACTCTCGATATCGCCGCTGGTGCGACCGGCTTCATTGATGGCCACGGCGCGATAATAATACGTGATTCCGTCTGAAAGGCCGGTTATTTCACGGGAAAACAGGATGTCTGTGGCTGGCCCTGTGATCGTGTGGGGCGAAGCCGGGATGAGGTTTGCCCCGCTCAGCTCTGAATCTGTGCTGTACTCGAAATAGAGCGTCGTTGGGTCGGTCCGTTCAGCCGCTCCAGGGTCGGTCAGAAGGCCTTCCAGGACGGCTGTACTGGGTCCCGTGGATCTGGCATCACCCGTTCCCCCACCTGGTGCGAAGGCGGGTGCAGCTACATCCGTTTCGTATCCGAGACCCATCAAAATGCGGACGGGCGTGGTCATGTCTGCCGTTCTTCCAACGGCGTCCTCAGCGGTTCCCGATCCGCCGGGCTGGTAGGCCGCGTTTTTCTGAGGCCACCACTGGTCAAGGATAGGGCTCCCGATGACAAGGTTCTCATGGTCAAGGCTCATGGCGCGGTAGTGAACACCCGCGCCCGTGCTGACTCGTCCCTGGGCGATGAAATAGGTCTGGCCCGGGTAAAGGGTCACCGGGCTACTGAGCTCAACGCGCTCTTCTTCTGGCGGATCTCCGGTGTCTCGCAGGTGATCGAAGACAACGCTGCGCAGGAGGATGTCCAGCTGTGGGTCGCCACTGCCCAGGCTGCCACCATCCCAGGAGGCCTCGTAGATGCCTCCCTGGAAGCCACCGACGGCGTTCGGCCCGCCACCGCCCCACAGATGGGTGACCACCACCTCCCGCGACACGGTGAAGGCATAGCCCCGCCATTCGTAGTTATTGTTACCAAATCCTATGGAATAATTGAAGACCCTGAAGTCACCTGTGCCCTGCCCATACGCGGTGTTTCCCGCAGCCAGCACAAAAAGCAAGACGAACAGGCTGCAGAGGAACACCGTCACTCTGCACCGCATACCTCACATCCTTTCTTTGGATACACGCCGGTTACGTTCCGATGCTCGTTTTGGGTCCGGAGAGGTGGGGCCCAGGTCCTCAAGTACGACTCGAAGAAAGAGATTGACCGGACGGCGGCGATGCACCTCCCCGGGCACATCAAACCCGTCGTTGACCATGCCGTGTCATTGGGCACTCAGACCTCTCAGATCCCATTTATCAAGGCATCTCGACATCATTCGGTTTTCAATGGGGGTAATCCTGCCCCTGTTCTGGGATTTATTCCAGATGATGGACCAGGCCATGCAGAAGACAGTTTGGCGATCCGGGCCGCCACCCGTAGCTGACAGGCTTCCTGGACGATGGTCCTGGAATCTACGACCAACCGGGAGCGAGGCTCATGCCTGACGAAGATGGATTAGAACCTGGGCTGTACCCGGGGGCACTCATCCGGGATTGGCACCGCGAAGCGCATCTGGGGGTCGGGTTCAATCGATGTCTCCGGCCTCCAGCGCCTCGACGGCCACATCGACCACGTCCGGGTCGAACTGTTGGAACCTGCCGCCCCTGAGCTCTTCGGTGATCTCCTCAACAGCCAATCGCTCGCGATAAGGGCGGTCCGAATACATGGCATCGATCGCATCGGCCACGGCCAGGACCCGGGCACTGATGGGGATCTCTTCGCCCACCATCCCCCTCGGGTAGCCCTTTCCATCATAGCGCTCGTGATGAGCCCGAACCGTCTCGGTGATCGAATACATCCGCTCGATGATGGGCTCGATGATTTGCGCCGAGGTATCCGGGTGGCGCCGGATCGCGTCCCACTCGTGATCCTCAAGGCAGCGGGGCTTGTTGAGGATCTCCGCGGACAGTTCGATCTTGCCCAGATCGTGGACCAGGGCGGCCCACTGCAGGGTGCGCAGGTCGTCCATTTTCAATCCCATGCGCTCGGCGATGACCACGGAGTATTTCATGACTCTCCTCGAGTGATCGTAGGTGTATCCGTCCCGGGCAGATATCACGCCCAGGAGCGTACGGATCGACGCCAGGACTGCGGTATCCTCCCGCACCTCTTCATCGACCCCGATCACGGCCTCATTATACAGCTCCGCCCGGTCTCCACTCATCTGCTTGGCGTAGTAGAGGGAGTCGTCGGCCTGCCGAAGCAGCGTATCCTTATCGAGGGCCATGCTGGGGTAGACCGATACCCCGATGGAGACGGTGAGAGCTCCCGCTGTCTTCCGGTCCCCCCAGGTGAAGGGCTCCCGGGCCACGATCCCACACAGCCGCTCTGCCTGGGCCAGGGCTGCCTCCGCATCGGTATCGGGCACGATGATCACGAATTCCTCTCCGCCGTAACGGGCCACGGTGTCCGAGGGCCGGATGCTCTCCTCAAACAGCGCCGATAGCCGCCTCAGGGCCTCGTCGCCAGCGAGGTGCCCGTTCATATCGTTGTAGCTCTTGAAGTGATCGATGTCCACGAGCAGAAGTGCCATGGGCCTGCCGTATCGCTCGGCACTCAGAAGCTCCCGGTCGAGCCGATTCATGAAGTAGCGGTAATTGTAAATGCCCGTCATCTCATCTACCAGTGCCATCTCCCGCAGAAGATCATTGACATCCTGAACGTCCGCCATCTGCCGTCTCAGCTGCTGCACAAGCAGGGTAATGATGACGGCGGAGACCTGGGTTGCAATGATGATTCCAATCATGGTCAGGGCCACGGTGGGCTCCATCCATTCCGACTGCCCGGCCATGATCTGCAGGGCAATGACATGGGCGGCACTGGCGATCAGAAGGCCCGTCCAGCCCAGAAGCAGAGCAACCATGAAAGACGTGATGATGGGAATGCCAAAGCTGATATGACACAGGACATCAGAGGCGGCGGTGTAAGTGTTGACGAGGAAGGGAGAGACGTAAAGAAGGGGGATCAACACCACCAGGGCCAGCATCGCAGGCCAGCCAAACGACATGCCCATGATGTCAAATCCGATCCCGTCGTGGGACGCCTCTGCCTCTTCGTCTTTCACCGTGACTCCCTCGACGACCGCCGCGCCTTCCCAGTGATCGTGGGTGCGCGCCGCTCCCTCGGTCTCGACTCGGGTTAATGCCTGGTCTGTCGTTGTCATAAGGTCATCATCCCGCCTCCCTGGTTCAGAGCCCGGTCCAACTCCGCCTTGTCCACACAGTGACTGACGGCCACACTCCTGTCGATCAGGCCCCGCCGGCACAGATCCGCCAGGGCGTGATCCATCGTCTGCATCCCACTGTTCCGTCCTGTCTGCATGACGCTGTAGATCTGGTGTTCCTTCCCCTCCCGGATCATGTTCCGGACCGCTGCGGTGCTCATCAACACCTCTGCTGCCACCACCCTTCCATCGCCGTCGGAGCGCGGGATGATCTGCTGCGCCACCACCCCCTGCAGCGACCCGGCCAGCTGATGTCTGATCTGGCTCCTCATGGCCTCGGGGAAACTGTCGATAATCCGGTGCACAGCGAGGGGTGCCGTCTGGGTGTGAAGGGTCGACAGAACCAGGTGACCCGTCTCCGCCGCGGTCAGGGCAATCCCGATGCTGTCGCGGTCACGCATCTCACCGATCAGGATCACATCAGGGTCATGTCGAAGGGCGTGCCGGAGGGCCTCGACGAAGGAGTGGGTGTCGCTTCCGACCTCCCGCTGCTTGATGATCGCCTTCTTGTGGGTGTGCAGAAATTCGATCGGATCCTCAATGGTTATGATGTTGACGCTTCGCTCGTTGTTGATCAGGCCGGTCATTCCCGCCAGGGTCGTGGTCTTACCACTGCCCGTCGGTCCCGTAATCAGAACCAGGCCCCTGGGCAGGCGTGCAAGATCCTTGAGCACATCGGGCAGGCCGAGCTCATCAAGCTCGGGGATCTCCCACGGCACGAGTCGGAACACCACCGCCAGAGAACTGCGCTGACGCATGGCGTTGCCACGGAAGCGGCTGACTCCAGGTACCGAATGGGAGAAGTCCAACTCCCACGAGGACTCCAGCTCTTCCCTGTGGTAGGGTTTCAGCACCGGGAACAACAGGTCCCGGATATCGTCGGGGGTCAATACGGGCAGGTCATCCAATGGCACCAGTTCTCCATACACCCGGGCAATGGGAGGCAGTCCCGGAGCCAGATGCAGATCCGAGGCGTCCATCTCAACCGTCCGGCGCAAGATGTCGTCGACATGCGGCAAACTGGCTTCGGTCATAGCACCACCCTCATTATCTCTTCGAGGGACGTGAGACCCCGACGGACCTTGAGCAGCCCGTCCTGTCGCAGCGTCTTCATGCCCTCGGTTATTGCAGCTTTCCTGATCTGCCCCGTGGAAGCTCGTTCCAGGGTTAACTCCTGAATAGTATCGGTCATAATGAGCATCTCAAACACCCCGATGCGACCGGCATACCCGGTCGTGCTGCAACGCACACAACCTGGGCCCGGCCGGTACAGGGTCACACTTTCCTCGTCCGGCTCCAGTGGGAAGTCAACGATTTGCTCAGCACGCTCCCTGCTCATTTCGTAGGGCTCCTTGCAGTGGGAGCAGAGAACCCGTGCCAGTCTCTGGGCCAGTACACAGGCCAGGGAGGAGGCGGTCAAGTAGGGTTCGATGTCCATCTCCGCGAGACGGCTGATCGCCCCCGCGGCATCGTTAGTGTGCAGGGTGGCAAAGACCAGGTGTCCGGTCAGGGCCGACTCGATGGATATTCGCGCTGTATCATAGTCACGGATCTCTCCGACCATGATGATGTCTGGATCGCAGCGCAGTATGGAGCGCAGTCCCGAGGCAAAGGTCAACCCCGCCCGGGGATTGATCTGGACCTGGCTGATTCCCTCCATCCGCCGCTCGACCGGGTCTTCCACCGTGATCACATTCTGTTCTTCCCGGTCCACATTGGCCAGGCTGGCGTACAGCGTCGTGCTCTTTCCGCTTCCCGTCGGCCCAGTGACGAGGATGAACCCGTAGGGGAGGCCGATCATCTCCCGGTACTTCTCCAGCATCTCGGGCGCGCCCCCCAGCTCCTCCAGGGTGATCATGCGGGCGGAGCGATCCAGCAGGCGCAGGGTCAGTCGTTCGCCAAAGCTGGCGGGCAGCGAGGCCACTCGGACGTCGATGATCTTGTCCTCGATCCGCAGCGTCATTCTTCCATCCTGGGGTATGCGCCGCTCAGCGATGTCCAGGTTCGCCATGACCTTGATCCGCGACACCAGGGAGGCGTGCATCCTCCGAGGCGGGTGCATCACATCATGCAGGACGCCATCAATCCGAAAACGGACCCGCAGGGATTTCTCGTAGACTTCAATGTGAACGTCACTGGCCTTGGCACTCACGGCCTGGCTTATGATCACATTGGCCAGCTGCACCGCCGGCCGCTCTCCCCCATCCCCATCGCCCGCCGACACGTCACTGAGGCTGACATCCTCCTCTTCCTCTTCCTCCTCGTGTTCCACCGCCATGCTGTCGTGGGCGTAGCGCTTGATGAACAGTTCCAGTTCACTGTCCGTGGCAACCACCGGCTCAACCTCAAAGCCGGTCAGGATGCGTAGATCGTCCAGGGCCAAGATGTCACTGGGGTGGCGCATCGCCACGATCAGGCGGTCGTCGTTGAATCCGATGGGTAGGGCGTCGTATCTCCGGCAGTCCGCTGGGGATATGGTCGCCATGGCGGCCGCATCCACGGGATAGTCCTCGAGACTTACGAGAGCAATCCCCGCCTGTTCAGCAATCACCCCCGCAATGTCCGCTTCCGAGCAAAAGCCCAGCTGAACCAGGATTCCGCCAAGAAGCCCCCGCTCATTACTGCGCGTACTCTGCTTCTTGAGGGCCTCCTCCAACTGCTGTTCCGTCAGGACGCCGGCGTTGACCAGCCGGCGCCCGAGGAAATCCCTCGTCTTCGGTCTGCGTTTCACACTCATACTGGGCACCCTCCTGGCAGCCGGCAGCTGGGGGAATCCCAACCACTAGGCCGTTTCACAGCATCTAACACTTCAGCGGCAACAGTGAGGCGTCCTACATGGATCCCGGGGCCATCTCCAGCAGAGGAATCGGACACACCCGGGGAGAAAGAGAAAGAGGTACTGCAATGATCTTTGGAGGTGTACAGGTGGATTATTTCTGGATCGGATTCTTTGGCCTGGTGGGGATCATCTGGGGCAGTTTCTGCAACGTGCTCATCGCCCGGATCCCCGCCTCTGAGAATATCTCGGGGCGCAGCCGCTGTCCCCACTGTCGCCACACACTCGGTATCTTCGACCTGGTCCCCGTGCTCAGTTATCTTCTGCTCGGCGGCCAATGTCGTTACTGCAACGGGCCGATATCCTTCCGGTATCCCCTGGTGGAGATCGCGTGCGGTTTCCTTTTCATGCTCGCCTTCAGCCGCACGGGCCTCGCACCTATACCCCTGGCGCTGCACCTGGTCTATGTGACCGTGGCCGTGGTCATAGCCGTCATCGACTTTGAACACACGATCATCCCCAACCAGATGGTGCTGCTGGGAATCCTGGCTGCCGGGTTGGGCTCGGTTCTCGGAGTCGGTCCCGAAATCCTCTCGGGTATCACCGGAGGCTTGATCGGTGGAGGCACGTTCATGATACTCTATCTTGTTACCCGTGGTGGCGGCATCGGGATGGGCGACGTCAAGCTGCTGTTCTTCATGGGACTGGCCCTGGGCCCCCTCAAGCTCCTGCCCGCCGTACTGGCGGGGGCCGTCACGGCCCTGCTCTTTTCTGCCGCGATCATGCTCCGCTTCCGGGGCGAGATGGAATCCCTCGAAAACGTGTCCATCAGCATGGACCAGGACGAGGAACCCGAGATCACCGCCCGGGTGTGGGGCATGATGATCATCAATGGGAAACCCGCCGTCCCCTTCGGGCCCTTCCTGGCCCTGGGCTTTCTCATCGCGCTGTTCTGGGGTGAACCGATACTGGACTTGTGGCTGGGAGCGGGATGACTGCGCTTCTGACATGGATCCGGCCGGGTCCACGAAGAGACACAGGCGACGCAATTCTGGGGTCCCTGCATAGGTGGGATTATCTGTTGAGTCGCATCTGGGGACCCTGCGCATTTGTGCCTCCCTGTCGGTTCTGCCAGTGACGCCCCTCTACCCCGGCCCGGCTGTGCCCCGGGCGTTGCTTTTCGCCCAGGCCTGCCGCTCATTCTCCGTACTTCGCTCAAAACGACCTGACAAAGCATTCGCATCAGATCAGGAACTCACTCACCCTGCATCTGCCACTTGCCGTCTTCAAGAACATAGGTACCTCCGTTGGGGGACTCCGGCCAGCCCTCGATGAGTCGATTCTCGATCTCTTGTCGCAGAGACTCCGTGGTGTGCCCGGAGGGGTCATTGTCTTCATGCTTCATCATCCACTGATGGGTGGCGCCGTTCAGAATCCGCATATTTGCGACGTCCGCCCTGTCCCGGGCCGACTGCTGTACGGTGTCATACAGGGGAATGGCAATGGCGGTCAGGACCATGATGATCACCAGGACCATCATCACCTCGACCAGGCTGAATCCTCCCCTGCCCCAGTTCGCACAAGGTATGGCTGATTTTCCCTTGTCGCTGCCTGAATTGGGTCTGTCGTAAAGACGTGGCAAGCAAACCGGCATAAGTGAACTCTCCCCCCGGCCAAAAACCGCACCTGCGTCAATTCCCTGCTTCGCGAAATCGACGTGGTCCTGTGACGTATCTCACAGAGGTCCATCGCATCCCTCTCGACGCGCCTATGAGTAGAGATACTGCCGTTACTGAGACCCGACTGCATCTCTTCACCGATCTTCTCGAAAAATCCCTGCATCGTCTCATAGGCTATATCGGCATTGTCGGGTCATTTGCTTAGTCCAGTAGGCGACAGCATTGAAGGGTATCGAAGGATCTTGCCATCTCAATGGGGATAAAGCAATCTGCTACGATGGTTGGGTCTACGGCCGGACCTTCGACCTCCTGATCTACCCACCCTTCCCTCAGCTGCCAATGGACAGTGGACATGGCTGTGAAGATCTGACCCGCAGGCTTGCAACAGCAATAAGCAATCCGCCATCGGAAAGACTCACTGATGGGCCAGAATAGCCCACCCAGGCACACCCCGACAGCCTATCGCCGTGAGGCGAAGTCATGGGTCTTCACAGATCCTTCCACTTCAGGAGGAGCTGATGGACACATTGCAAATGCTTGAACTGGCAAGGCCGCTGGTGCGATGGTGAAGATTTTGCCATCATGTACTGGCGGTGGCCCCGACCTCTGCTCGCCCAGGCCTGGGTGGCGCCGGGTGCACGTGCTTCCCACGCTTTTTCTGGTGCAAGGTAAACCCTCGTGGAGGTGATGGGGATGCCACGGAGCAGGCATGGAACGCTCTGTCTCGTCAGCACATCTGGGTCCTCTGAATCGCGCCGATGCCCCCGAACGCCTGGATGCTCCCAGGGGGAATCCCGTTCCCAGAAGGTGTTCAATGACTGGGACCAGATGGGACACCGTCGTGGGGGTGTTTCACTATGCATCCGAACCGGCGATGCTCTTGATGGGGCTAGATTCAGGAAAGGTGAAAGGATAATCAGAGCAGGAGGGGCACGCAAACCGTGACCCTCCTGACAGACGAGGTCTAAGGCCCATCAATCCCAGCCGTACGCGCCAGCCGCAGGTGTTACGGTTATCGTACCATCTACGCCTACAGTAACCGTATAGTCGCCGCTGTTACTCGGGTTCGTCGGCCATTCATCGAGGTAATTCTCCCAGCCCTGGTCACCCTCACCGTTCCAAGTATCAGCTGTATTCGTATTCTCGGCCATGAACTGGGCAGCGGCACCTCTTAGAATCCGGACATTCGCATCGTGAGCTCTTTCGGCAGCGTTTTGCTGTACACTGTTGTAGATCGGTATCGCGATCGCCACCAGCACACCTATAATCACCACTACAACCATCAACTCTACCAGGGTGAAACCTTTTCTTTTCCTCATCATATTAAGCATTTAGACCATCCTCCCTTACTTTTCCCATCGGTTATTGTTTCAAAAAGCATTAGCGCTTCCCCGCAGTGCCCTACTCACCCGACCACTCCATCCGTCAGAACCTGCTCAGAAGCTCTTCCAGGCGCCTTATGACCTCGGGGGACTCCTCTACCCACAGAACATAGTGCGGCTGGTTTATGTTCCCTGACAGGTTATTAGAGATCCTCATCCTGCTCTCGGGAACCCCCGAAAGCTCGCTCAGCAAGGCTCTCCTCGCCTCGAGCCGCCGCTTCGCATTGTCTCCTGACGCCGTGTCGATGGGCACCCGGATCGTCAAACGTCGACCGTCCAGTATGCTCAGTACCCGCCTGGCCTCATCCTGCATATCCGGAGGGCTGATGATGACGATCTCCTGGCTCAGCTCCGCGTAGTTGAAGGTCTCGGTGGTCACACCGTCCAACCCCATCGAGGCCAATCTATCTGCCGCATCGGCGGCGGAGATGTTGTACAGGCGCTGCACGAACACTGCATGCTCCCTGGCACCCGGGGTATCCAGGCT
>PXCI01000295.1 GCA_003566675.1 Clostridia bacterium | reverse complement strand
CTGTAATGATAGTTCGCGTAGGGAGAGGAGACGTTCGGTCATGTGATCGATCTCGATCCTGGTCAGGAGCTTCTCATGACCGACACCCCGCTCTGGATCAATGTTTATCTCATCAATGAGTTCCTGGATGGTGCTTTTTCCGTTTCCTGTTACACGGGCAGGTTCCCTGAGTGCTGCCGCGACAAACTTTCCATCTATCACGAGTATACGATAATCGAACCCCTTCAGATGCCTTTCTACAAGAACAGTATCGCAGAAGCCTTTTGCGATTCGGAAGGCGGTCTCAAGGTCTTCACGGCTATTGATATTGGTTGTTATCCCCCTTCCGTAGTTCCCGGTCAACGGCTTTACCACCAGGGGATAACCGATAATGCTGGCTTCCTCCAGTGCCTCATCAAGGTTCAGAACGGATCGCCCCTTCGGAACCGGAATTCCCATCGAGGACAACATCTCCTTAGTTCTCTCCTTATCGTCAGCAATCTCAACTCCCAGCGCGGAGGTGTTATCCATTATCGTTGCCTGTATTCTCCTTTGATGCATACCTTGACCCAACTGAACATAGCTGCTTGCGTTCAGCCTGATATGGGGGATCCCTCTTTTCTCGGCCTCACTTACGATCGATTGGGTTGAAGGCCCATACAGACTCGACTCCCTGATCTTGTTGAGTTCAAGAATCAGAGGCTGTAGGGCGGTGGCCTTCTGTTCGAAAAGTCTTTCCACTATCTTTGCGGCAAATTCACCCGCCTTCAAACCGACATTCTCATCCCGGTAGCGGTAAACAATATTGTATATGCCTTTGCTATCCGTACTCATGGTCTTCCCGTAACCAACCTCAGTTCTTGCAAGACACTGCAATTCGATGGCTACATGCTCCACGACATGACCTGCCCAGGTTCCCCTCTCCACCCTCTCAAAGAACCCCCCTCTCCTGCCGGGGGAGCATCTGTGCTCGATCAATGTTGGCATCGCCATCTCAATATTCCTCCTGAAATTGGGAACTGCATCGGTCGGTCTCTCTTCAAGGTCTCCAATATCGAGCTTCATGAATATTACCGGGTACCGGCTGTAGAAGTTGGGACCTCTAAGAGCCCGCATTTCGATTACTCTCATTGTGCTCTCCTTTTTTGGGTTCCTCAGTTGGCTGTTCTAGTGACGTCGTCCATCGATTACGATTGAAGACCAACCATCGTTCCGATGGAGTTCGCTCACCATTCCGCTGAGTTCGCTCAGACTTGATGGTATGCGCCCCTGTCAGTCATAGTGATTGATACGCGGCAGTCGTTGCTGGGTATTGAGTTGATCTAATATTAGGTATTCGGCACCCCCGCTCGATCATCTCGACAGCAAGTTGCCACTTGGTGTGAAGCTGCTGTCCTCAGGAACACCTGCACGGGTACGTCGCTTTTCATCTGCCACTCATTTCTTCGGCAAATACAACTGAAAGTCCTTCAATGGGGAGTTCAGCTAGGAATTGCGGTTAAGGACGCGGGGTACGGCGCAGCCACGGGGTTTCGGAAGGCTCTCCGCTCACGGGAGATCGCATACGTGCTGGGCATCGCTTCAGAGACAGGTTTCTGGTTGCGAACATATCCCGACACCAGGGTCGGGGACGGCCTCTGACTCGAGACTACAACCTACCGTATCCGCTGAGTGCGACGACCATTGCCCACGAACTGCCTGACTGCTTGGCAGGAAGTAACGTGGCGACAGGGCTCCAGGGGGCCTCTCACAAGCCGGTTTGCTGCAGTCAGAGTCCAGCCATCGCACGGCCATGGGCATGTGGAAGTCATTGAACCGATGGGTTGACTACCGATCCAGTGGCCCAAGGCCGGCGGGAACCAACCCGGAGCCTGACCTCTACAATGGAGCATGGATGCCACGAGGGGATGGGGCGCGAAGCCACGATTCGCATACGAACACCACGACCGGATGGTGCGGCAGTCGGTCCGGGTGCTTGGGAACGATGGTTGTGCGGATATATGCGGGCTTCTCTGCCAGCGGGATCGGGCGATGGGCGCATCGTACCTGTCGCTGGTGGCCCGCGGGGCCCGGGACGCCGACCTGCCCTAGACGCGCGGTTACGTCCTGAGCGACTTCCACTACCACCATCCGTGGACCCACCGGGGCTATCTCTTCCGCCGGAGCGCCGCCGACGCGGCGGCCCGGCTCTTTGCCGCGGCGCAGGATGACTGGATGCTGGGCCGCAGGGCCCGCGCCGCCTAGCGGCTCGGGCGCACCCTGCATCTCCTGCAGGACGTCTTCATTCCGCACCACGCCGCCGGCACCGTCCGTTTCGGGCACGGAGCCCTGGAGCCCTGGAGCGATGGCTGGACGAACACGGCCATCGCTGCCGGGTGGATGCGGGCGGAAGCTACCGCTGCGAGCATTCCTTCCCCGGGATCCCGGGGTGGATGGGGCCAACCACGTCGCCAGCTGGAAGAACCCCCCGGCGTGGATCGATACCGCAGCCCACACCTCTCACCGCTGGTACCGGGAGCATTTCGCGGACGGACGGTGGACGGGATCGGAGGCCGTCCTCCGCCGCCTGGCGCCCGAGCTGATCGCCCACACCCTCCGGTACGGTGCCGGGTTCATCCGTCGTTTCTTCGCCGGACTGCCGGGGGAGGGAACGGACGATGCCGGTGCGCCCCGGGATCCCGGGGACGCTCAGGTTTCGTCGTCGAAGATCCGCTCGTAGAGGTCCATGCCGTGACTGGTCGCCTGGGGCGACCCCTCGATCATGCGGAAGGTGCGGGTGCCGTCCGACCTGCGCTCCGCCCGCAGGAAGAGGGCATGGCCGTCGTCTGTGGCCTTGACATGCCGCGCAAATTCGTAGAGGTGGGTCACGAAGAACACCCGGACGCCGCTGTCGATTAGGCCGGACACCACCTGCCGGGCGATCTCCGAGCCCTCCCGCTCGTTGGTGGCGGCGAAGGATTCATTGAACAGGACCAGGGCACCGGGCCGGGCGTCCTCCACGATGTCGTTCATGCGCATCAGTTCCTCGTCCAACTTGCCCCGCTCCATGGTCACATCCTCCTCCCGCCGGTAATGGGTGAAGATGCCCGTGCAGGGATCGGCGCAGTAGGACTCCGCCGGCACGAACATCCCGCACTGCATCATCAGCTGGGCCACCCCGACGCTGCGGAGGAAGGTGGTCTTTCCGCCCTGGTTGGCGCCGGTGATCACGACCAGGTCCCGCCCGTCGGCGTCGACCCGGTTGCCGACGATGTCGTCGTCCACGGTCAGGGCCAGGCACACGTCGTACAGGCCGGAGAAGGAGTGCCGTCGTCCGCCGGGCTCGCCGACCCGGGGGAAGGCGATGGGCCGGGATATCCCGGCCAGGTGTTCCGCCAGGTTCACGCATCCTGCGTAAAAGGCCAGCTCCCGCCGCAGGGCGCGCAGGGTGGCCAGGATGCGCTCGGCCGACTGCGCGAGGGTGTTGGTCACAGGACCGATGGCTCGATGCCGAATGTCCTCAAGCGTCCGGTTGCTGCCGGGGTCGCGGGGGTCTGCGCGGAGGCGGATGACCGTCGGTCGGCGTCGCAGGATTCGGCGCGCCGCCTCCCGGATGCGGTGCCACCAGCGATGGCGGCGGGACCGGACGGGCCGGCGAAGGGTGTGGCCGGTGGCGACGTTTCCGGGTCCCAGGCCGATGCTGACCATCCACCCGGCGTCTTCTTCCAGCCGGTGCAGGTGTTCTCGCAGGGTGCGGAGGGATCCGGGGTCCAGTTCGCGTTTAAAGATGGAGAGGAAGTCGCGGAATCCCCGGGAGCGGAAACGGGGACCCGATTCCCGCGCGATGCAGGACATGCGCTCCAGCACATCCAACAGGGTGCCCAGCAGGTCCAGGGAGGAGGACAGCACCGAGGCCGGCGACGTCAGGGCGAGAAAGGACAGGGGATGTCGCCGGGCGGTCTCCAGGGCTTCTGCCGCCAATCGATACAGGTGCCGCACCGCCTCCGGGTTTTGCAGGGCGTCGCGCAGGATCGCCTGCCGGTAGAGGATGATCCCGGGGTCGTCCAGTCCTTCCAGCAGGACGTTCCGGCAGACGCTCCGGATGCGGCGGTCACCCCCGGACATGACCCGGAGCATCGCATCCAGCTCCAGGTCCTGCAGGAGGTTTCGGTCGTTGGGCGAGAGGTCCCGCTCGATATCGGGGTTCCGGTCCGGGTGCAGGAGGTAGGCCCTTCTCATTGGATCCGTTCCCTCAGGCGCTCGTAGGTGAGGCCGTGTTTTTCCGCGATCGAGGCCGCGTGGGCCAGGCCCTGGGGCGATCGCCGGCGAATCCTGTAGGTTCGGAGCGCGGGGTCGTCGGGATCGGCCGAGGCGACCATGCTCACCACCCGGTCGTTCGCCCTCGCCAGTTCGTCAATGAAGGTGACGCATACCCCCAGGACGTCCCGTTCCGCGATGGTGTCCATGAGGATCCGGCTCAGGATCAATCCGTCGTGCACCGTGGCCGAGGTGAACACCTCGTTCATGATGATGATGCTCTGGGGGGTGGCCTCCTGCAAGATCCGGTGAAGGCGCAGGAGATCGTCCTCCATGCGACCGCGCAGGCGGCCGATTCTCTCCTCGCGCTCGAAATGCGTCATGATCCGATCGAACAGGAAGAGCCGCGCCCGGTGCCCGGGCACGGGGCACCCGATGCTCGCCAGGTAGTGCAGCTGGCCGACGCTGCGGGCAAAGGGGGTCTTGCCGCCCTGGTTGGCGCCCGTCACGACGAACACCCGCTCGTGTCCCTCGAGACGGAAACTGTTGGGAACGACGACGCGACCCTCGTCGGCGAGTTTCTTCGCCAGGGCCAGGTCGAATCCGTCGCAACTGCAGACCTCCTTGACGTCGGCGGACACCTCGGGGTAGCAGAAACTGAGTCCCTGCTCCCGGAGCGGCTCGATGTACGCGAGGTAGGCCAGGTAGAATTGCACCTCGCTGTCGAAGGCAATGATGCTGTCGTCGGCAAACGCCCGGTGCTCCTCGCAGAACGCGTTGAGCCGGGCGAAGACCCCGGGAAACAGGCGGGCCAGGCACGCGGCGATGCTGCGCTTGAGTCGGCTGGGACCGATGTCGCCCGAGGCCTCCGCCACGTAGACCCGGGAGGCCCCGTGGCTCAGGGGTGCGAAGGCCCGCTGCACCTCCGTCCCGAGGTCGGGCTCGCCCCCGAAGATCCGGACCTCCACCTCCGGACCCCGGATATACACAGAATAGGTCACGGCGGACAGGTCCCGGACCAGGGCGCGCGTCGTCCTGGCCAGGGAGCGGAACCCGTCGGAGCGGGCGTAGGCCGCGACGTGTCGACGGAAGTCCCGCAGAGCGCGCGATTCCAGGGGAAGATCCGCCAGATCGCTCACTAGCTCGGCAACGGCGCAGCAGTACGTGTGCGCCGCATGCAGGAACCATCCCTGCCGGTAGATGCGGAAGTCGAGGGTTTCCGCCAGCCGTAGGTGCCGTCGCATCTCCGCCATGGAATCCGCGAAGCCGGCGAGCCGCGCGCGCACCTCCCCGTGCTCCAGGTCGCGGAACACCTCCTGCCGGTAGGCCACGGCCTCGACGGAGGCCAGGGGGGTCCGAAGGGCCCGGTCCAGGTCCCGCCCGTTCCCGTCGCTGCGAATTCCCTCGATCACCTGGTCCAGGTTGAGATCGACGAGGAATCGACCATCGGCGGCGGGTTCCTCGTGGGACTCGGGGTCCCGGTACAGGATGCTGCAAAATTCCACAGGATGTGCACCTCCAACGCGCGCACCCGCGTGGCCTCCGGTCCGGGGCGCCGCGTGATGCCGAGGATGGCCGCCGGATCGATCGGGCCTGACCCGGACGGCGCCGCGATCCGATCCCGGGCGCGCGGGTACTCGCAAACGATACGGGTTTCCACTGCACGCATTCTTCGCCACCGGCCCCTCGGGTCCTCCCCGGGCCCGGCACGGTGGATAACGAAAGGGGGAACCAGGCTGCGGTCTGTCGGGAGGACGCGCGGGTTTCGTCCGGTCGTGGCAGCCCCGGTCTTTCTCCCGGTGCGGCGGTGCGGGCCACGGGTCCCCGTGTGGGGAGCGCGAGATGTCAGGAACAGTAGTGGAGATATTTAGATTTGAAATGCGGGATGGTGATATAATATCGACGAATCTCCCGCATGTCGGCGCGAGCAGGGGCTCTTCGGGAACCTCGGGAGTCGGAATGGTGTCGTACGTGGGCCTGACGCAATCACCAGGGGCCATGCCGCGGCAATGCCGCACCGGGAGAGGGGACGACCTCCCATGTACGTCGCCACCGGACCCATCAGTCATGAGATCAACACCTTTTCCGTCATTGAGACCGACCTCGCGTCGTTCCGCGACGAGACGCTCTTCCCCGGACTGCTCACGGGCAATCCATCCTCGACTACTACCGCGATACCAACAGCTGCTAGGGAGGGTTCATCGAGGTGGCCGGGCGCCGGGGAATCACCCTGCTGCCCATCCTCTGGACGATGGCCCAGATCGGCTTCCAGTACACACCGTTACTCTCCATGGCCACATGACTACAACCGTGGGGCAAAAGCCAATTCTTCAACGCTCGAACATCTTCAGTGAACGTCCCAAGTGTTCGCACCTCTCGAACCTCGGGGGTGATCAAACACACCGTCACCGTCTTCTTGTGCACATCCAAACCGCAGCATCGCTCGTATAGTACTTGCACGGATGTCATCCCCTCTGCAGAGAATTCACCGGCGCAGCGATCTTCCAAATTGAATTCTACCCTGCGTGCTTCCTGAAAGGAGCAACATTTCGTGATGCCTTAGATCGCCGGGGTCAGACTACTTATCGGGCTTCCTGGCACCAAGAAAAAGCCGACCTCTTCAACCGGTGATATAGAAGAGAATTCCACACCAACGCTCATTTTCATCCTTCGTGGTGCAGGCCGACAGGCTGCATGAGGGGCTACTTAAACTTTACGCCTACGAGCACACCGCATATAACATAATAAGCCGGGCCGCAGATCTTTGATTCAGCCCCGGGGATTGTGTTTGATTGCAGGAAGCCCGATGGGTGTTCGGGAACAGTATTCTACAGGATTCGTCAATGCTTTCTGGGGGGTGAACGGCAATGAAAGCTGGGGGAAAGCGTAGGGCAAGGAAGAGACCGGGCAGCGGGGTGATCTGGATGCTGTCGATTGTCCTCATTGCCATAGCTTTACTCGCCTCGGGATGCGAGGATGGCTCCGCGGAACCGGGGGAGGAACATGGGGACCGTGCGGGTCTTCCCCATGACGACGTCATTGAGATCCGCTATCCCGGGGGGGCGCCCCGGGCTCCGTGGTGCGAGGTTGAGGAACCCAGGATCGAGGAGCCCGAAATCCTGGAGCCCGAACCCGTCGCAGAGGATCCCGGCCCCACCAGCGGTCTTCCGCCCAATGAACTGGGTTCTGTGATAGTCCTCATGTATCATGACATCGGCGGTGAGGAGGGAGAGTGGAGGCGGACCCACGACAACTTCTGGGGGGACCTCGAGTACCTGTGGGAGAATGGGTATCGCCCCGTGACCCTGGCCTCGTACCTGTCGGGAGAGATCGACCTTCCCGAGGGAATGACCCCGGTGGTGCTGACCTTCGACGACGGCCTGTCCAGCCACCTGGCCTGGAAGGACGGCGAGGTGGGCAATTCCAAGCCCGACACCGCGGTGGGAATGCTGCTTGAGTTCAGTGCGGCCCACCCAGGCTTTGACGCTCACGCCGTCTTTTATGTCAACTCGCCCCGTCCGTTCCACCCGATGCCCCAGGAGGACGTGGCCGAGTCCCTGCAGTGGCTGGTGTCCGAGGGATTTGAGATCGGCAATCACACCCACTACCATGCCAACCTGGGGAACCTGTCCGATGAGGAAGTCATGCGGGTCGTCGCCCTGACCGAGGCGATGATCACCGACAGCGTACCGGACTACCGGGTGCAGTCCCTGGCCCTTCCTTACGGGGTACTGCCGCGCAATCGCGAGCTGGCTCACCGCGGCGTTTTCGATGGCATCTCCTACGACTATGACGCCGTGCTGCTGGTGGGCGCAGAACCGGCGCCGTCTCCCTTCTCTGTCCGCTTTGCCCCCCTCCGGTTGCCCCGGGTGCGGGCCTCGTCAGATGAGCTCGAGAGATGGTATGCGGAGATGCAGCAAAACCCTCTCCGCCGCTATGTCAGCGACGGAGATCCCGACACCGTGGCGGTGCCGGAGGCCTGGGCAGATCGGCTCGATGAAGACGCCCTGGGGTCGCGCTCGGTGCGGTGGATCGAGGGGGAGTGAGGCCGGAGGGCGATGGCCCTCCGACCCGAGCAGGATCTTCAGAAAACCTCCGCGGCGATTTCCCGACCCGCCGCGAGAGCCCTCAGGTTGACCTCGACGGCAGCCTTTGGCACCCTGGCGGAGAGGACATCTCCCCACAGAGACTGGGGGATGTCAATGAACTGGGAGAGGGCCCCGACCAGCACCGTGTTGGCCACCCGGAGGTTACCCAGGTCCTGTGCCAGGCGGAGCGCGTCCACGGACAACACCTTCGGGGATCCCTGTTTCAGCCTCTCGTCGATGTCCCGGGGGTATGGGCTCTGGCCGGTAGACATCGCTGATGTCGGAATCTTCAGAGTGTTATACAGGATCAGCCCATCGTCGGCGACGATGGATGCATATCGCAAGGCTTCCATTGCTTCAAAGGAGACAAGGACATCTGCGCCTCGCTCAGCAATGAGGGGCGAGTAGACCCGTTCGGGATGCCTGCGCACGTGACTCTGCACAGAACCGCCCCGCTGGGCCATTCCGTGTACCTCCGATTTTTTCACATCGTAGCCTGCCTCGAGAAACACCGTTGCGATCACGTCGGTGGCGAGAATAATTCCCTGCCCCCCGACGCCCACGACAGCGATGTCCCGGACGGGCCGCTTCAGACGGAAGCTCATGAGCGCTCACCTTCTTGCTCTACAGCATCAAACCTGCAGACCTGGGCGCACATCCCGCAGCCGGTGCACAGGGCTGGGTTGATCGCCGCCGGCCCGTCGGCACCCTCGCGAAACAGGGCGGGACACCCGAGGTCCAGGCATATCCCACAGGCGGCGCAGTCCTCCGTGATGGTATGGTGGCCGCGATGGGACTTCCGATCCAGGAGAACACAGGCCCGGTCGGCGACGATAACCGAAGGTCCCGATTCCTTTTGGGCCGCGCGAATGACCCTTTCGACAGCGTCCAGCTCGTAGGGGTCGACGCGATGCACATCGTGGATTCCCAGGCTCTTCGCTACCGCTGTAAAGTCGAGCCTGGGCACCTCCTGCATGCGGGCATTATATCCCGAGGCGGGGTTCCCCTGGTGCCCCGTCATAGCCGTGGAATGGTTATCCAGGATGATGGTGGTGACACGGCCTCCATTGTAGGCGACGTCGGCAAGGGCGGTCATCCCCGAGTGCAAGAAGGGGGAGTCACCGATCACGGCGACGGCATCAGGGGCATCCGCCCCGAGGCCCTTCTCCATACCCATGGCGTGTCCTATGCTCGCTCCCATGCAGGTCAGGGTATCCATGGCCGACAGGGGGGGCATGACCCCGAGGCTGTAGCAACCGATGTCCCCGGAGACGATCAGATTTAGCTTGTTGAGAATGTAGAATACGCCGCGGTGAGGACAGCCGGGGCACAGGCTGGGCGGTCTGCCCGGGACCTCTGCAGCGCCGGTGTCGTCCCGGACCACACCGGCCTGGTGCTCATCCTCTCCCGCGATGGCCCGCCGGATGATGTCTGGCGTGAGCTCCCCGGTGAGAGGAATGATCTCTTTCCCTATGACGTCTATGCCAGCGGCGCGAATCTCCATCTCCCAGAAAGGATCCAGCTCTTCGACCACATACAGCCTGTCGATCTCATCGGCGAAGGACCTGATCGTCTCAATGGGGATGGGGTAGCTGACGCCTAGCTTCAGTACACTGGCCCCGGGAAGGGCTTCCCTGACGTACTGATAGGCGACGCCTCCCGTGATGATCCCCAGGGACCGATCCCTGAACTCGACCCGGTTCAGATCATCGGCTTTTGAGACAAAGGCGGTCAATTTTTCCAGGCGGGCCTCCACGGCGGGGTGCCTGTGCCGGGCATTGGCAGGGATCATCACCAGCTTCTTTTGATCTCGAACGAAACCCCGCTCGGGATGATCGGTGGCTGCCTCACCCATCTGCACGACGGTCAGGGTGTGGGAGATCCTCGTGGTCGAACGCACAAAGACCGGGGTGTCGTAGGCCTCGGACAGTGAAAAGGCCCGCATCGTCATGTCCTGGGCCTCCTGGCTGTCGCTGGGCTCAAACATGGGGATCTTGGCGAAGCGGGCGTAGTTCCGGTTGTCCTGTTCATTCTGGGAGCTGTGCATGCCGGGGTCGTCAGCGGTGACGATCACCAGCCCTCCCCGGACGCCCATGTATGTGACGGTCATGAGGGGGTCGGCAGCTACGTTGACGCCCACATGTTTCATGGTTGCCATGGCTCGCACCCCTGAGAGGGATGCTCCGATGGCAACCTCCAGGGCCACCTTCTCGTTGGGGGCCCATTCGGCGTACATGCCTGGGTAGTCCTCGCGCACGATGGTCTCGATGATTTCCGTGCTGGGCGTGCCCGGATAGCCCGCCACCACCTGGGCACCTGCAAGGTGTGCTCCGAGGGCGATCGCTTCATTGCCGTTGAGCAGTTTCTTCGCCATTGAAGCCCTCCTTCCTTCATGACTTTTCTGTCGTCGGTAGTTACTCAATTCACTAGCATTGTAGCATAAATCTTCCAGTCTTACACGGTGAACCGTCGCGGTAGGATACGGATGAACCCGTCGGTGAGGGTCTTGTCTTGTGCTGGCTCCGCAAAGGTTGGCCCTGCACCGGTGGTCGAAGCTCACACAGTCAGCACCCCCGGACAGGTTACGGTAGCCCCTCGATGAAGGTGACGGGGTTCAGGACCCTTTATCCCGAGGCATGGGTGCTGGCGGTTTCGATCAGAAAGCCTTGCAGTTCAGCGGGTCGGAGGTCGGGTCGCGCTTGAAGTCCCAGGGCGATGACGCCCGAGACGTAGGGTATGGCCCAGCTGCATCTCCCGTGTCCCAGTGAATGTCATTGATTGCTCCACCTCCATGGATGCCCACTTTGTGGGTGCGTGAGGGTGTGAGTGGGGCCCCAGCGGGGACCGGGTAGGGCGCTGATGTCAGCCCTTCAGAGGAATTTGTGGCCTCCTCCACGAATCCTATCTTTGAGTGATGACTGTCCGGAAATACGAGTGCTCCACGCCCCGTTCGGAGGGGTGACCTAAGGTGCTCGGGGGACCGCACCGCAGCCAGGGGATCTCACATCGTCGCTGGGACCGCCGGCTGCCCTCGCCTTTTGTGAGGAGACTTGGACCTGCAGCCGATCCCGCTGAGGACGGAGATGATGCT
>PXCI01000079.1 GCA_003566675.1 Clostridia bacterium | reverse complement strand
GGAGATTGATATCTTTGACGAGGATCATGGCAATAGACCCTGGCGATAGGCGAATCGGAGTGGCCATCAGCGATCCGTCCCGGACCCTGGCCCAGCCCCTGTGCGTTTTAGAGTGGGGAACCCGAAAGGTGCCCAGCCGAGAGGCCGCGGTCGAGGAGATCGGTCGGCTCTGTTCGGAACATGATGTCCAGATCCTGGTCGTGGGGCTGCCCCGCAACATGAACGGAACCCTGGGCCCCCGGGCCGAGGATGCCCTCGCCTGGAAGGAGCTCCTCGAGGCCTCCCTTTTCTGCATCGTGGACCTGGAGGACGAGCGGTTGACCTCGAAGATAGCCGAGGGGATCCTGATCGAGGGGGATGTGAGCCGCCGGCGGCGCCGGGGAAAGGTCGACAAGATGGCGGCGGCACTGATTCTTCAGAGCTACCTTGCGAAAACGAGTCCACGGGATGATTGTGGGACAAGATATGACGGAGGTGATAACAGGTGAACGAGTGGATAGAGGACCAGGCAGTACTGCAGCTGATCGATGATGAGGGCGAGGAGCACGAGCTACATGTGCTGGATGTTCTCGAGACCGCAGAACGGGACTACGTGATTTGTGTGCCGGCCGACGGCCCTGAGGGAGAAGCCTACGTTTTTCGGATGATGGAAGAGGACGACGATACCTACCTGGAGGTCATCGCCGACGACAGCGAATTCGCCGAGGTACAGAGGATGTGGCGGGAGAAAGTCGAAGGGTATAGCGAAGAGTAGCGTCGTGTAGAGGGCGGTTGCACCGGGAGAGGGAGAGAGCATGCGGGCTGTGGGCATCTGCCTGGTTATCTTGCTTGTGGGAGTGGGGATGGCTGGGTATTGGGCCTATTCTCTGTGGGAGGAATCGCTGCTTCCCGCAGTTTCGCAGCCGATGGATCCCGTGCTGGTGTGGGTGGCCCCGGGAACCAGCACCATGGATGTGGGCAGGATGCTGCACAGCCAGGAGCTGATCCGCGCGGACTGGGCCTTCGGCCTGTTGAGCCGACAGCTGGAGCTGGACGGGAAACTGCAGGCGGGGTGGTACTGGGTCAGCCCGGATATGTCTCCTGAACAGATCATGAGACGGATGGTCCGGGGAGAGGTGGCGACAGAATGGTTTGTCGTGCCCGAGGGTTTCACCGCTGACATGACGGTGGAGGCCCTGGCCGACCAGGGGTTGGGAGATCTCGAGGCCTTTCAGCGGGCCATCGCCGATGCTTCCCCGATCCGGGGGTGGCTGCCCGAGGGCTACGATGCTAAAGCAGCATGTCCCGAGTTTAACCTGCCCTATTCTGCCCTTGAGGGTTACCTCTTTCCGGACACCTACGAGATCCCGTACGGTTCCACGGAGGAAGACATTATTCGGCGGATGCTCTCCGGGTTCCAGGCCATCTGGACGGAGGAGCGCCTGGCCCTGGCAGAGGAGCGGGGGCTCACCATTCACGAGGTTGTGACCCTGGCTTCCATCGTGGAGCGGGAGGCTGTCGCCGCCAGTGAACGCCCGATCATCGCATCGGTTTTTACTAATCGCCTGGACATCGGTATGAGCCTCGGTGCATGTGCGACGATCCTCTACGTGCAGGGAAGGCGGGACGGTCCGGTCCTGTATGTGGACCAGGAGGTGGACTCCCCCTACAATACCTACATGTACGACGCTTTGCCCCCCGGGCCCATCGCAAACCCGGGCCTGGCGAGCATCGACGCGGTGCTCAACCCGGAGGAGACGGACTACCTTTACTTTGTCTCCCGGGGAGACGGCACCCACGTGTTTGCCCAAACATACTCTGAGCATCAGCGCAACGTGGCCACCTACCAGCAGTGATCGCTTGCCGCCCGACGGTTGACAATGGATGCAGTTGAATAGGCTACGACTAAAGGTTTGTCTTCAAAATGCCGATATAACTACTGGGGACTGCTGTAGAAGCAAGGTCAAGGGGATTTGGGAGGAATGAATCATGCCGATGAGACGGTGGACGGCCAGTGTCCTGGCGGTCTTTGTGGCAGCGGCGATGTTTGTGTCTTTGGTTCCGGATGTGGCGGAGGCGGCCATTCACGACGTCGAAGAGGGTGACTGCATACAGGATATGATTGATGATGCGAATCCCGGAGACGTCATCAGGATCAACGCGGGAGAATACGAGGAGGATCTCGTCGTCGATAAGAGGCTGACCGTCAGAGCTTACAGTGGACACGAGGTCGTGCTCGTGGGAACGATCGAAGTAGCGTCCGACGGGGTCGAGATCAGGAACCTTGTGATCCAGGCACTGTCGGATGCCGACGATGTGACCGGCATCACGGTGCTTGGCGAGGATGTGCAGATCAGGGGGAACCTGATCGAGGGATTTGCTGTCGGTGTAGACATTGTCGGAGAGGACGTCACCCTCACAGGGAACACCCTGGCCGACAACCAGATACAGGTTTGCGATTACAGCGGCGAGATGGATCTGGCCGAGGTCCTAAAGGACAATACCTTCGACCGCGCTGTGACCATCGAGGACGAGGATGGTGACCTG
>PXCI01000006.1 GCA_003566675.1 Clostridia bacterium | reverse complement strand
TCATTATCAGCGCAGCAAGGGTGAGGCGGAGAATCTGGCGCTGGAAGCCAATGGCAAGAACCTCGCGGTTACCGTGTTCCGGCCATCCGTCGTGTTCGGCCCGGGAGACAGTTTTTTCAACCGTTTTGCGACCTTGTTGCGGCTGGGTCCCGTGTTCCCGGTGCCGACGCCAAGCAGTCGATTTGCGCCCGTTTACGTGGGTGACGTGACCGAGGCGATGGTATCCAGCCTGGAGCGCGAAGAGACCTTCGGCCGCAGCTACGATCTTTGCGGACCAAAGACATACAGCATGCGAGAACTGGTCGAGTACACGGCGCGAACGGCAGGTATGCGGCGTTTGATCATCGGCTGTAGTGACCGTTTTTCGCGGCTGCAGGCCAGAGTGCTGCAGCGACTTCCCGGTAAGCCGTACTCGATGGATAATTTCCGCTCCTCGCAGATCGACAACGTTTGCAGCCGCGGCAATGGTCTGGAAGAACTGGGAATTGCTCCGACCGCTATCGAGGCCGTGGTGCCGGGGTATTTGTCCAACACCAGTCAGCGGATGCGTTACAACCGCTTCCGGCAGACCGCACGCCGCTGATCGAGCTGGTGTTCAACCAGAGAGCAGTCGGTTGATGCATCGCAACAATCCGTCATTGCAGTTGCACAATTCGCTCCCTATGTTGCACTGCGCAACAGGTCGCATCCTCCCGTTGCCGCGGATTCGATCATGATGACAGATGATCCCCGCATCGCCGGGCTCGATGTCTACCTGGTGGGCGGTGCGGTGCGCGATCGTCTCCTCGGGAGGCGGGTCACTGAACGGGACTGGGTGGTGGTCGGGGCAACGCCTGAAACCATGCTCGAGCGTGGCTTTCGACCGGTTGGCCGTGACTTTCCCGTTTTTCTGCACCCGGATACCAACGAGGAATATGCGCTGGCCCGCACCGAGCGCAAGACCGCGCCTGGCTATCACGGTTTCGCAATCCACGCGGCACCAGGGGTCACGCTGGAGCAGGATCTGTTGCGTCGGGATCTTACCGTCAATGCGATGGCGGAGACGCCGGACGGGCAACTGGTTGATCCGCTGGGTGGTCACGAGGACCTGGAGCGGCGAACGCTGCGCCATGTCTCCGGAGCCTTCGCCGAAGATCCGGTGCGCATTCTCCGGCTCGCACGCTTTACGGCCCGCTATGCAGGCCTGGGGTTCTGGCCCGCCGAGCAGACCATGGACCTCTGCCGTCGTATGGTGGCGGAGGGTGAGGTCGACACTCTGGTGCCAGAGCGGGTGTGGCAGGAATGGTCCCGAGCGCTGATGGAGCGACGGCCCGAGGCCTTTCTGCAAGTCTTGCAGGACTGTGGTGCGCTGGCCCGGCTGGCGCCAGCCCTGGCCTGCTTGCTGGAGACCCCGGCGGGCGAGCGGGCCCTGCTGGCGCTGGATGAGGCCTGTCAGCGGGAGGCTCCGCTGCCGGTTCGTTTCGCGGTGTTGACCGCTGATCTCGGCGCGGCGACAGCGACGGACAATGCACTTCCGGCCCTGTGTGATGCTTTTCGGGTGCCTGCTGCCTGCGCCGATCTTGCGCAGCGTCTTGGCCGCTGGCACCCGGCTTTCGAGCAGGTGCCGGAGAGCGGAGCCGAGCAGGTGTTGTCCCTCATAGAGGCCGTGGACGGCCTTCGCCGCACTGAACGCTTCGAGATGTTTCTGCTGGCGGCGGAATGTCGGTCCATCGCCGGCGGTGAGGGGGCCTCGGGACGTGGCAGGCGGGCGGCCGACCTGGTTCGGCAAAGCCGCGACGCGGCGGCAGAGGTAACCGGTGCCCCGTTTGCCGCCAAGGGCCTCAAGGGGCCGGACGTCGGTCAGGCGGTACGGCAAGCCAGGCTGGAAAGGATCAGAGGCGTGCTGTCGGACGTTTTTTAACCGTTGACCACATGCAGCCGGCTGTTGTCGACCCCCATCAGATTGAATAGGCGCACGGGGTCGGCAAAGCCACGGATCTTGACGTGACGCCCGTTGCGGAAGCCCAGACCGTTCACATCATGCAATTCCCGCTCAATCTCGTTGGAAACGACGATATCCATTGATGCGGCGTGGCCGCACAGGCGTGCGGCCAGATTCACGGTCCGACCGATGACGGTGTAATCCAGGTGACTGCCTGAGCCGATATTGCCGGCGACCACTGGTCCGCGATGAATGCCGATACCCAGGGGCATGCAAACGCCGGTGGACTGGGTCGCCAGTTCCCGCGTCTGGGCCATGATGTCGAGCGCGCAGCGGCAGGCCGCGTGCATCATGTCGCTGGCGTCGAAAACGGCCATGATGCCGTCACCGCTGAATTTGTCCACGTAACCGCCATGGGCATACACCGCTTCGACCTGCGCTCCCAGTTGATAGCTGAGTGTGGCGAACAACTCATCTGCCGGCATGCTTTCCGATTTGGAAGTGAAATCGCGAATGTCGGAAAACAGGATGCAGACATCCTGTTCATGCGGCGCACTGGCCTTTTCTCCCTGCAGGATCTGTTGGAGCCGGGGCGAGACGTAGCGGGACAGGCTG
>PXCI01000192.1 GCA_003566675.1 Clostridia bacterium | reverse complement strand
ACGACGTGAACGAAGGATTCCTGGTGACCAGTGCCCTGTACCCGTTGATCCTGCCGCCGACCATTCCTTTGTGGCAAGTGGCTTTGGGGATCAGTTTCGGGGTGGTGATCGGCAAGGAGATCTTTGGCGGGACGGGCAAGAATTTTCTGAATCCGGCCCTGACCGCGCGCGCATGCGTGTTTTTCTCCTATCCGGCTCAGCTGACCGGCGATGGGATCTGGATCGCCGTGGATGGGGTCAGCCAGGCCACTCCGTTGGGCGCGATGGCGGTTGCCGAACCGGCTCAGGGGGTCGCGGTGATGGGCTACGCCTGGTGGCAGGCTTTTCTGGGGACCATCCCGGGCTCGATGGGCGAAACCTCGACACTGGCCTGCCTGTTGGGGGCGGTGCTGTTGATCATGACCGGCGTCGGTTCCTGGCGGATCATGAGCGGCATGACGCTGGGCGCCCTGGGAATGGCGACCCTGCTGTACCTGGTCGGCAGTCCGACCAATCCGATGTTCCAATTGCCGCCCTGGTGGCATCTGGTCCTGGGCGGCTTCGCCTTCGGGGCGGTCTTCATGGCCACGGATCCCGTCTCGGCCGCGATGACCGAGACCGGCAAGTGGATCTTCGGGATCCTGATCGGGGTCCTGACGATCTTGATCCGCGTGGTCAATCCGGGCTTTCCCGAAGGGGTCATGCTGGCGATTCTGTTCGGCAACGTGTTCGCCCCGACCATCGACTATTTCGTGGTGCAGGCCCACGTCAAGAGGAGGCTGGCTCGCTATGCAGCGTGATTCGATCTCCAACACGTTCACGGTCGCCATCTGTTTGTGCGTGGTTTGTTCGATCATCGTGTCCACGGCGGCGGTGGTGCTGCAGCCGATTCAGGAGCGGAATCGGGTGCGTTACCGCCAGCGGAACATCCTGATCGCCGCCGGCATGTACGACCCGAACGTACCGTTGGAAGACAGCTTCGAACGGATCGAAACGCGGCTGGTCGATCTGGAGACGGGCGAATTCGTGGACGAACACGAACGGATCGATCCGGCGACCTACGATCCTCGACGGGCCGCTCGGGATCCGGAGTTGAGCGTCGAATTGCCGGACCGGCTGGAGGAATTCCAGTTCGAACGCCGCGAGCGTTATGTGCTGGTCCATCTGGTGGAAGGGCCCGACGGTTGGGAACAGATCATCCTGCCGGTTTACAATCGCGGGCTGTGGTCCACGCTGTACGCTTTCCTGGCCCTGGATGCGGATCTGGTCACCGTGCGGGGGATCACGTTTTACGAGCAGGAAGAGACCCCGGGGCTGGGCGGCGAGGTGGAAAATCCGGACTGGCAGGCCCAGTGGGAAGGCAAAAAAGTATTCGACCAGGCGGGGAATGTCGCCTTGCGCGTGCTGCGGGGGGAAGCCGATCCGGACGACCCGCACCAGATCGACGGGCTGGCCGGCGCCACCATCACCTCTCGCGGCGTCTCCGGCATGGTGCGGTTCTGGCTGGGCGAACATGGTTTCGGGCCTTTCCTCCAACGCCTGGCCGAAGAACACGCGGACCAGCTGGCCGCCTCGCCGCCCGAATTGGCCTGGCAGCCACCCCTTTTGCGTCGACCTTAAACATCCAGGAGAAAGCCATGCCCCCACCGAAAGCGCGGCAAGCCCTGTTGGACCCGATCTTCAACAACAATCCGATCGCCCTGCAGATCCTGGGGATCTGTTCGGCTTTGGCGGTCACCGTTCAATTCGAAACGGCACTGGTCATGTCCATCGCGGTGATCCTGGTCACGGCCTTTTCCAGTGCGTCGGTCAGCCTGATCCGCACGCGGATCCCCACCAACATCCGGATCATCGTCCAAATGACGATCATCGCGTCGCTGGTCATTCTGGTGGATCAGTTCCTGCGGGCCTATTTGTTCGAGGTCAGCCGGCAATTGTCGGTCTTCGTCGGGCTGATCATCACCAACTGCATCGTGATGGGCCGGGCCGAAGGCTTTGCCATGAAGAACAATGTCCTGCTGAGCTTCCTGGATGGGGTCGGCAACGGGCTGGGTTACGCCGTCATCCTGCTGGTGGTGGCGTTCTTTCGCGAGTTGTTGGGGTCCGGGTCGCTGTACGGTTACCAGCTGTTGGCCTTGGCCGGCAACGAAGGCGGCTGGTACATGCGGAACGGGCTGATGCTGTTGCCGCCCAGCGCCTTTTTCCTGATCGGCTTGATCATCTGGGCTTTACGAACCTGGAAGCCCGAGCAAGTGGAGGAATCCTGAGATGCTGGAGCACTATTTGAGTCTGTTCCTGACGGCCGTTTTTGTCGAGAACCTGGCGCTGGCGTTCTTCTTGGGGATGTGCACGTTCCTGGCGGTTTCCAAGACGGTCAAGACGGCCCTGGGGTTGGGGCTGGCGGTGATTGTGATCCAAACGATCACGATCCCGGCCAACCAATTGTTGTACACCTATTTTCTCCAGCCCGGTGCGATGGTCTGGATCGACCCTTCCTATGCCGATGTGGACTTGTCGTTCCTGGGTTTGATCAGTTATATCGGGGTGATTGCCGCGATGGT
>PXCI01000356.1 GCA_003566675.1 Clostridia bacterium | reverse complement strand
GACAGGGTTCCAGGGGACCCCTCACAAGCCGGTTTGCTGCAGTCAGAGCCCAGCCATCGCACGGCCATGCGCATGGGGAAGTCACTGAACCGCTGGGTTGGCTGTTGATCCAATGGCCCAAGGATGAAGATGGACCGACGAAGTTCTGGGTCTCCAACTTTGATTCAACGGCCACTGTACGGCAATTGGTCTACTGGGCAAAGCTGCGATGGTGGGTTGAACAGAACTACCAGCAGATGAAGACGCACCTGGGGCTTGACCACTTTGAAGGTCGCTCCTGGCAAGGATGGCATCATCACGTGACACTTACCATGATCGCGTTCAACTTCCTGGTACTTGAGGCGCTACGGACAAAAAAAAACTTCTGGGTTGACCCTCCCAGAAGTACATCGAGAGATCGTTACAATGGTGATTCTGCTGACCCTGGGATCCTGCCCATTGTGTAAGCAACGTTTCGAGTTGCTGACCGAGCCATTTATGAGCTTCTATGACACCCATGCGGGAGCTTTCTGGGAGGCTTCCAATGCCCTCCCAGTGGCTTTCGAGGTACGTGCGCGCAGCCTTCGGGACTTCTTCTTCCTCTTGGCGACCCTGGCAGTCACCATAGCCTCTTCAAGGCCCTTTTCGACACTCTGTCAGTCCAATTTAGATACAGCTTTTGCAACTACCTGATAGTGCTCACGATAGAAAAATAGTGCCCTGGTCAGGGCGCGCCGAAGGTGAAACGTATCCAGGTGAAACAGGGCATCGGGGAACATCTCAGTCCCTTTCTTGATCCATTCAGCACCGTCTCCTCCCACTGGGATCTGTTCCACCTGGCTCGAGGTTGAGACGCGTGGCAAAAGGCGATTGAGGCTGGAGACAGATCCCGATTTCACCGGACTGTGCCATGAGGGGATGACCATAGTCGGTCAGGTCACCCGCCGGGATGAGGGTTGGCTGTTGTGTGACGCACGCAATGTGTTCGCCAGCGTGCGGGGTAACGTATGGGGATGGCAGTGGATGCCCGACGGAAGGTGAGCATTCCGACCACGGTACAGTGATTGGGTCCTATAATGCTACCGCTGCGCGGACTCCGCGCAGGCAGTCAACGGTATGCACCATCCTCGTCATTGTGTAAGATCAACCAGAGGGAAGGGTGATAACTTGCCAGGTTTTACGAACCATCCCGAAGACGGGGACGTTTTGGAACAGCTGCTCGAGGAAGCTAGGCCATCTGTACTGCTATGCATCATCATGATGCTTGTTGACACCGATGGGCCCGAGCTCCGCCAGAAGTGCCTAGATTACCTCCAAGATTACTTCCCTGAGGTGATTGCAGGGCGGGAAGACGCGGTGGCGGACGAGGAAGCCCTCACCCGGTGGTGGAAGCTTGAACCTGATCTGGAGCAGCTGCATCGGCTAGGCGGCGGAGCGTACGAGCAGGAGGAGGATGTTTCAGAACAGCTGTATGATCTGTCAGAACACCTCAGGGAAAACCGCGTGAGCCTGGAAACCCGTGAGCAGCTGCGGGACGAGGTGCTCGGTTACATAGAAGACCGCAACTCCGGCATGGATGATTGGCTGTACGAGCTGGCTTTCGCCACGTGTTACACGGATGACGATCTTCGATCGCTGGCACAACGACTTGAACCGCTGGATGACTGGAGCCGAAGTCAGGCCATGAGAACGTACCGCCAGGTCGGTGATGATGAGCAGTACGTGAGGCTGCGCGGCACTTTGCTGGATGATGGTGCCGATTACCTGGAACTGGCAGAATATTACTGGGAGCGGGGCGATCAGCAGCGGGCACTGGGGGCCGCGGAAGACGGCCTGGAGGAAGGGGAAGGGGTACTGGACGGTCTCCGCTGGTGGCTGGCGCAGCGGGCACGAGAATCAGGAGACCGACAGAAATACCTCCAGTTAGAATTTTCCCGCCTGGCAGCAGAGCCACTGACCGTCAAGAGATATCGCGCTTTCAGGGAGCTGTGCTCGACGGACGACTGGCAGACATACGAATCCAGGGTACTGCAGCTGCTTTCAGAAGCCCCCCCGGTGGAACAGATCGAAGTCCACCTGGAGCGAGACGAGACGAACCGGGCTGCCCAGTTGTTTGCTGAATGCAGTTTTTTGGCCGGCGTTTTTCGCCCGGGAGATTCACGTCTTCTTGCGCTTGCCCGCACCCTGGAGATAGACTTTCCGGGGCAGGTCTTGGACTTCTACATGAAAGGTTTGCGCCGGGCCGGCATCACCGCGCCGAGAAAGGATTACGCTGCGCAGGCAGAAATCCTGCTAAGGATCCGCCACCTCATGCTGGAGGTGCTCAATGATCGGAAGCGATGGGAGGATCTCGCTGGGCGAATTAAGAGAGAAAACCTCAACAAACCCGCTTTCCAGGAGGAGTTTGCCCGCGTCATACCTGGCTGGGTACGATTGCACTCACCAGGAGAAACATGCCCCAAAGCGTGAGAGTCTGCCGGTACTCTATGCTGTGCTCCAACATCGCATGGTGAGCAGTGACCGATTCTGCTTGCGGAAGAAGATGACCATGGACTGTGCATATT
>PXCI01000278.1 GCA_003566675.1 Clostridia bacterium | reverse complement strand
CCTGGTTGTGACCGGCCGGCTGACCCCGACGCTAACCGCCCGCCTTACCTCCCTGGTCCGACTGGGAATCGGTGTGGCGGTCTTTCTCATTGCAGAAACAGATCAGAAAGTACCGGGACTTGATCTCCGAAGCGAGTCCACATCCAGAACCCGACCCTTCTCATGCTGGGTAGTCCCAACCGACAGCACCTTTATCAGCCTGGACAGCGCGATCGATCAGCGCAGCCAATTCGTGTCAAGAAAAACAATCTAGACCTGGAGGATCAGCATGTTGAGCAACAGTATTGGGGAGCAACAATTCAGAGCAGGCGAGGCCGGTTCCTTTCTCACGGACGGCCACAGGGTGCTGCGATACTTGAACGTTGCAGCTCACCTTCTTCAGGGCCTGCTGATCATGATGATGTTTCACTCCCTGGCAGAGTTCATGGCACTGCCCCGTCAACCCGTCATCTGGGCCGCCGCTGCTGGGCTGGCTATCCTGACCGCCCTGGTAACGGCTTTCTGGTCGCCGATCAAGCTGGCGCTGATTGTGCTGTTCTTCATGTCTCCGATGTGGGTGTCCGTCACGCTCCGGTACTGGCCGGACACTGCTGATCGGATCCTGGACTTCCTGGGCCGATGGGTTCACTTCCTCACCGAGTCCTACCAGGGAACCCTGGTCGGGGTGCCCCCTGATGCAGGCTACTTCACCCTGGCGCTGGTCCTCCTTCTCCTGGGCATCTGCGGCTGGATCGGTGTACGCCGCAACGCCGGTGGCCTTGCCGTCGCTCCGGGCCTGGGAGTTCTACTGTTTCAGTTGTTTTTCTTCTTCGATACCGCCCAGAGATACCTGCCCCTGTACCTGCTCACCGCAGGACTCATGGTCAGCATCCTCCAGTATCGGCGATGGCTCGCCTCTGAGAACCTGGCAACCCTCCGACGTTTCTCCCTGAGTTCAGTCCTGTTTTCCGTGACGATCCTGCTTCTTGTGATCATGACGGTCTCCGCCATCATGCCCGCAGAGGCCCCGACGTGGAGCCTGACCCGGGCTCGCCAGTGGTTCACGGCCACCTTTCCCGTCTTTGACCGCGTCAGGGGCGAGTCGGGAACGGGTACTCGGGCGACAACCTGGTATTCTCTCAACCTTTCCGGCTTCGGATCCTCAACGACCCTGGGAGGCCCCCTGCAGCTCGACCCCTCACCAGCCTTCTCATTGACGCTGCGAGCCCGGATGGGCAATATCAATGACCTCAGCTTTCCCCTATACGTGAAGGGGAGGACCCTGGGTCATTACACCGGTAAGGGTTGGCTGCCCGAGCAGGATGAAAAGTGGGAGTGGTTCGAGCCGGGAACCCGGCTCCCGCGACTGGTTGCCTCCAACCTCAGAACCCAGCAGATCGCACAGGAGATCACCCCCGTGAACCTGGAGACCAATACCCTCTTCGGCGTAGGAGACATCCGAGAGATCCGCCTGCCCGAAGCAGCCCTGGCTCCGACCCACAGCGGGGGCGAGGTCATGGCCAAGAACAACTACGGCGACGTCATAGGGTATAACATCCTCCGAAGAAATGATACCTACACGACCGTCTCCCAGGTCCCGTACTGGGAGATTGATTCGGCCGACCTTGCCGATGACGAGATCGACCTCGAGTCACTGGGGCCTTACCTGGCCCTTCCCGATGAGGTCCCCGCCCGGGTTCGCGAGTTGGCCCAGGAAATTACGGCTGATATCGAGGGACATTACGAGAAAGCGCAGGCGATCACCGAACACCTGCGCAAGATACCCTACTCCCTGGAGGTGGGGCCGGTCACACCGGGCCACGAGTTCACCGACCACTTCCTCTTCGAGGAGAGGCAGGGATACTGCACCTACCATTCCACTGCATTGGCTGTGATGCTTCGCAGCGTGGGCGTCCCGACCCGCTGGGTCCAGGGCTTTTTGGTCGCCTCAGGGCATGTGGAGGCAGCAGAGGATGATCCCGAGGTACTGACAGGCATCATACCCTTTTCGTCTGCTCACGCCTGGGTCGAGGTGTGGCTCACAGAGTATGGCTGGGTGCCCTTCGAGGCCACATCGGCCTTTCCTTCCATAGACCACAGCCTCGCCTTGCCCCGGGATCCATTATCGGACCCCAGCTCCCAGGCCGATGACATGGATTATGACCATACCTGGCTGCCCGGTGACCTTGAAGATGATATGGGCTTGTTCGACGATTATTTCGGCCCGGCTCAGCCCGAACCCCGAACCTGGCAGCAGACCCTGACCCGAGCCGTTGCAGTCATCGCCGTCCTCCTCCTTGCGCTGTCAGCTGCCCTCTTCTTCCTCGTGCGGCGCAGGGACACGCAGCTCGCCAACAGAGCACTGCAGTCCATCCTATTACCGTCAGCAGCCGAGAACGATCCTGCAAGGCAGGTCGCGCTCTCTGCGGTACTGTCCATATTCTACCTCAGCCGGGGGTTGACGCTGCCCACCGAGGGCCTGACTCCCAGGGAATTCGCGGCCAGAGTCGCAGACCGATCTGACGAGATGGGCCCAGTGTTCAACCAGTTGATCGATATCTACGAACACCTCGCCTACGGCGGCCTAGGCGTTTCGGACGCCACCGGAGTGAAGACGCAACAGATCTTCCATCAGATCATGCGGACTCTCAGAAAAGAGCTGGGGCTCAGGCAGTATGTCACGAGGATCTACCTGACCCAGTCTGGGGGCATGGGGGAACTGATCGGATCAGTCTTCTAATCTGCTCTGCTGTTCAAGCGATGCCTTCTCCCTTATCGCCCGCGACATGTGGCCGCCGACACGTCCTGTATCCGCTGCGCTCAGGCCGGACCAGCCCCTTTTTTTAACTTCATCGAGAAGCCCCAACTCGGCCGCCGCACGCATCTTCATGCCGTAGTAGGCCCCGTCCTTTTTACGCAGGTCCTTTTTGCTGATCATCGGGTCATCTTTCTTCTCGTCGCGGCTCATGCTCTCGAATTTCCGCGCATGCTCCTGGATATCACGATCACCCATTACACGACCCCCCTGCCACTATTAGCTGCATAGCAGAGACGTTTTATTCACGACCTCGTGAAACTGTTTTTGAGGGCTCAGTTCTAGGATCGTGGCCGGGCGCCGGGATGATGCACGGGTGAAGGACCAACGGTTATCAGCCGGGCTTCCTGCAGCAGCTGTTGGTGCAGGAAGCCCGCACCTCAGACGACTCAGCACTCTGTATACCCACAGGACGCGCAGGACACGCATCCCTCCTGGTAGATCAACGCATTGAGGCCGCACGTGGGACAAAGGGCATAATGCGTCTCCTTCTTCGACTCACCACCCGAAAGTGCAGGCTGCGGGTTTCTTGCAGCCAGGTCCGCGAGGTCCAGCTGGGTCAGGTTATCATCAGAATCATCGTCATCGACGAGATAATCATCGGACGTGACGAACTCCTCAATGAACTGGCCGATGGCGTCGGGAACCGATCGGACCCGGTTGGGGCCGAAGCCCACAGAGCGGCTCCCCCCGATGCCAATCAGCTGATCCGCAACCACCTGGGGATCCACACCGCACCGAAAGGCCAGCGAAATCAGGCGGGCAATCCCCTCTGTGAAGGCAGAGACATCGCTGCCCGCCTTACCAATCTGGGCAAAGAGCTCAAAGGGGTGAGTCCTGTGCATGTTAAGTGTCAGGAACAGGTTACCCATGGGCGTCGCCTTCCGGACCGTCATCCCCCGGAGCCTGCTGGTGCGCGAAATGGGCCTCAGGTTCCCCCACTGGAGACCCGCTTCGGCAGGAGCAACCTTCTCCTGCTCCTGCTCCTCTTCCTTGCCCACCACAAGGACCTGATCCTCACGGCTACCGACGCGGTAAACCGTCAGCCCCTTGCATCCCAGCTGATAGGCCTGCGTGAAGGCCTGGGATATGTCTTCCCTTGCGGTCTCCTTGGGGAAGTTGATGGTCTTGCTGACTGCATTGTCAGTGTGCGCCTGGAAGGCCGCCTGCATGTTGATATGCCAGCGCGGGCTGATGTCGAGGGCCGTTACGAAAACCCTTTTGACGTGCTCCGGGACGTCTTCACGGGTTTGCAAAGAGGCCCCGCTCGCCAGGCTGGCCATCAGCTTCTCAGAGTAGAAGCCGCCGGCCCGGGCCACGTCCTCGAACACCCCGTTTGCCTCGACGAGTTTCTCGCCGTCCATTACGTGACGGGTGAAGGCAAGGCTAAAGAGCGGCTCCACGCCACTGCTTGTGCCCCCGATGATACTGATCGTACCGGTGGGAGCGATGGTCGTGGTCGTCGCATTGCGAAGCGGCAGATTCTTCTCTGCATAGACGCTCTTCTCGTAGTTGGGGAATACGCCCCGCTCCTCGGCCAGCACTCGGCTTGCCTTCTTGGATTCCTCATCAATAAAGCCCATGAGCTTAACGGCCAGGGCCACTGCCTCCTCGCTGTCATAGGGTATGCCCAGCTTCAGAAGCATCTCGGCCCATCCCATGACCCCCAGACCGATCTTTCGGCTGGCCCGCGTCATCGTGCCAATCTGCTCCACTGGATACCGGTTAGCATCGATCACATTGTCGAGGAAGTGAACCGCGCCGTGAACCGTCTTCGCCAGATCATCCCACCGGATCAGGTTTCCGGGCTCAGGACTCTGCTCGGGCAGCTTGTACCATGGGCTGCTCTCCACGAAGGCACTCAAGTTCACACTGCCGAGATTGCAGCTCTCATAAGGAAGAAGGGGCTGTTCACCACAGGGGTTGGTACTTTCGATCATGCCAACCGCCGGGGTGGGATTGTTCGCGTTCATGCGATCCAGGAAGATCACTCCGGGCTCACCGTTCTTCCAGGCCATATCAACAAGCAGGTCAAAGACCTCCTGGGCAGGAATCTCCGTCACCACGCTACCATCCCTGGGATTTACCAGGGCATAGGTATCCTCCCGTTCGAGGGCATCCATGAAGGCATCGGTGATGCCCACCGAGAGATTGAAGTTCGTAATTGCCTCGTTGTCCCTCTTGCACGTGATAAATTCGCGTATGTCCGGGTGATCCACCCGCAAAATGCCCATATTGGCGCCCCTTCGGGTCCCACCCTGCTTCACCGCCTCCGTCGCGGCGTTGAAAACCTTCAGGAAGGAAACCGGTCCGCTGGCAATCCCCCCGGTGGTGCGAACCACATCATTCGTGGGGCGCAGCCGCGTAAAACTGAACCCGGTTCCTCCCCCGGACTTATGTATAAGTGCTGCGTTCTTTATGGATTCAAAGATGCTCTCCATGCTGTCCTCGATGGGCAGAACAAAACAGGCAGAAAGCTGCTGCAGTTCCCTTCCGGCATTCATCAGGGTGGGAGAATTGGGCACAAACTCCCTCTCGCTGATCATGCGGAAGAAACTGTCCTGGGACTCGCGAATGTCTCTGACACGCTCCCCGACCATCTCGCATACCTCATCAAAACCCACTTTCATCTGGCCCTCCCGCGCCAGATGCGAATAGGCCCGTTTCAGGGTATCGAGATCATAGGGAGTCAGATGGGCCACCTCGTGCGTACCAGAGGTAACCTCTTCCTCCACCGGTATGGAGGAGTCCCCCTCGGAATCATAGATCTCCGGCCAATACAGCACATCCATGATCGCCACGTTCCTGGCCACTCGCTCCAACATCTCGCGCGGTGTCTCGACGGAATTTCCCTCACAGTCCCTGGCCAGGTACCGTTTTCTCAGCACCGTCAGGGCATTTTCGTTTAGCCCAAGTTCGTCGCTGTAATTCATGCTTTCAGAATCCACTCCCCTCAATGCCTCCTCTCATCCTCTCGGTCTCTGCGCAGCTGGGCCACCTCCCGACGAAAGGCCTCCACATCAGCGAAAAGCCGGTACACTGAGGCAAACCGAACGTAGGCCACCTCGTCCAGCTTCCGCAATTTATCCATGACCTTTACCCCAATGTCCCGCGAAGTGACCTCCTCAGACGCATCTGCCCTGATCTGGTACTCCACGTCATTAACCAGGCGCTGAAGCTCGTCCATGCTGATGGGCCGCTTCTCACAGGCCGTCACCAGGCCCCCGAGAACCTTGTCGCGCTGAAACCTCTCCCGTCGACCATCCCTTTTGATCACCATGAGCGGAGCTTCATCGATGCGCTCATATGTTGTGAACCGCCCCTGGCAATGGGGACACTCCCGCCGCCGGCGTACACATCGATTCTCCTCCGCCGGGCGCGAATCCAGAACCCGGCTGCCCAACTCACCACAGTGAGGGCATCTCATCGCCTTTCAGTCCTCTCGCCACAAGATATGGGATGACCATAGACAACGATAACACTATATGTTGCGGACAAGCAACTTCGGTTAGCATCTCTGGCGAAGGATGAGACCTGACAATTAGAAGTGATTGCCACAAAACGAAGGAATCCTTACGGGTAGACGCCCTTCCAACCAACAACCCTTCCGGGGATCCGATGTTATCTTAAGACCATAGATCTAGACACCGACCATGGCTGCCTCCCATAAAGCGCTTGCGAAGGCAGGGTCCACCTCGGCATTGGCGGAAACAGAATGGGCATCGGGCCGGCATACAGCAAAAACCACCGCGCACCGGGTCCCGCCTCCGGCGAGGGCAGAGAGCTCTCGCAGGTGTCGGGTTCCCCGCTTCGTCGGGGCATCAGGAAATCGGGCCTCTGGGCCCCAGGGGGTCGGGACGGTGAGGGTCACTGACTTGAGCTCCACCCAGCAAACCTCGGGGGAAGTATCTCTTCCCAAGCGGTAGTCAAAACGGCTTCCGCCGACGGATACTTCCCGGTCGACACGGGTGAAACCGCCAAACTCCGGTAAGCAGCCTTCCCGCAGGGCCCGTAATAAGATGTCCATGGGGCGGCGCGAATCCACAAGACTCCATCGGGGTGGCGTCTCGCCCGGCAGAGCCGCCAGGATCAAATCCCAGTCGGTCTTGCGAGTGGGCGATCTGCGATCGGCAAGGATCACTGGATTCCCCGGGATCAGCAGCTGGGTCAGACGGCCCGAATTTGGAACGTGTACCGGCTCGGTCTGACCCTCGAACTGCACCTCTGCAACAAAACGGTTGACCCTCCGAACAAACCGCCCACAGACCAGCTTCTCATCGAGCTGCATGCGGGAACCAGGCCCCACGGGGACAATGCAGCGTACATGGGGCATCTTCAGTCCTTCTTCACCGAAAATCCACCCCTGCCAATCTCCTCGCCGAGCCGGTAGTACCGTCCCTGCGCATAGGCCATCAGCTGTTCCGGAACGACGGAAAAGGTTCCTGACTCGTTGGTCCATGCCTCATCAACGTGTACCCGGACCACCTCACCGACGAAATAGTCATGACTGCCCAGGGGCAGGCGATCGGTCACCTTGCATTCTAGGCTTATGGGACACTCCTCGATCATGGGAGCATACTCGAGCACCGAAGCTTTGGCTGCCGTCAGGCCGGTGTCCGCGAACTTGTCGCAGTCCCGTCCCGAGACCACGCCGGTGTAGTCCAGGGCGGATGCCTGTTCAGTACTGGGGATGTTGACCACGAACTCGCCGCTGTCTGTGATCAGCGGATAGGAGTGCCTGTTGCTCCGGACACCGATCCCGACCATCGGGGGATCCGAGGACATGACCCCGACCCAGGCGATGGCTATGATATTGGCATTGCCCTTGCGGTCCGCGCAACTGACCATCACCGCCGGTACAGGATACAGAAAGGTTCCAGGATTCACTTCTTTTCTCGACATATTCCCTCCTCACATATCCCGCTCCGGGAGATCCTCCGGAGCGGGATAAAGCATCTTCATTTGTCCTCAAGATTGTGTACCGTTTTGCCCTCCACGAGGGTCGCCACGCACTTGGTGAAGTTGTGCAGCGGGTTACCATCAAAAATAGCCACATCAGCATCCTTGCCCGGTTCGAGGCTTCCCACACGGTCATCAATGCCCAGTACCTCGGCCGCGTTGATGGTGATCGCCCTCATCGCCTCATCCTCGGGCATTCCCTCTCGCACGGCAAGACCCGTCACCACGGGCAGCCACCGTGTACTGGAGGCGCCGTCCATCTGGATGCAGACCTTGACCCCTTCCCTGGCGAGAATCCCGGGATTGGCCAGGGTCACTTCCTTGATTTCCATCTTGCCCCGGGACATCAACAGGGGCCCGACAATACAGGGGACGCCCTTGTTCGCGAGGATCTCCTTGATCTTGAATCCCTCGGTCACGTGTTCCAGGCTGTACCGAATCCCGAACTCCTCCGCAATGCGGATCGCAGTCAGAATATCGTCCGCCCGGTGGCAGTGGATGTGAGCCGACATCTCGCCCGTGAGCACCTTGCCCAGGGCCTCCCACTTCAGATTCCTGGCGGGCAGATCGGGCTCTTCGCCCTTTTCTTTGGCCTTGGCCTCCGCCTTTTTAATCTTGTCCAGGTAGTTCTGGGCAGAGACCAGGGCCTCCCGCAGCACCGCTGCGTTGGCCATGCGGGTTGCCGGGGTCTTGCTTTTGCCCACGCCGTAGACCCGCTTTGGATTCTCACCCAGGGCCATCTTCATGCCCTCGGTCCCAGGGATCACCATCTCATCGACGGTCTTGCCGCTGAGCTTGATGGCGACACCTGTTCCTCCAATGATGTTGGCACTGCCGGGCTGGGTGTATACGCATGTGACCCCGGCGGCCAACACATCCGCAAAAGAGGGATCGTCGGGGTTGAGAGAATCCATTCCCCGCAGCTGGGGCGTCACCGGGCTGGTGGTCTCATTCCCGTCGGCAGTGGCCCAGACAGACGGCTCACCAAAAAGTCCGATGTGACTGTGGGCATCGATCAGGCCCGGCGTCACCCACTTGCCCGCAGCATCAATGATCGTTGTCCCCTCGGGAATCTCAACATCCGTTCCCACCGCGACGATCTTGCAGCCATCCACGAGAACCGTACCCTGCTCAATCGTACCCTGAGTAATCGTCAACACTTTGCCATTGGTAATTGCTATCAACTATTATGCCCCCTCACAGTTGATGGTTGGCAGTTCCCCTGTTACGGGATAAAACTGCTGCCATTGCAGTCACTTCGCCACCCGAACCTACTTTCCTGCCCGCCAAACAGACCCCCACTGTGCAGCAGCAAGGATGGCTTCCTCCATGGACGTACTGCTGGCCCTACCCGTTCCCGCCAGGTCCAGGGCGGTCCCATGATCCACAGAAGTACGCAAAAAGGGCAGCCCGAAGGTGAAACTGATGGTCCGGTGGAAATCGAGGGTCTTGGCCGCGATGTGGCCCTGATCGTGAAAGAGGGACAGGACCGCGTCATAGCGCCCGGAGGCGCCCAGGTGAAAGACTGCATCGGCGGGGACAGGACCCTCGAGATCCAGACCCTCTCCCTGGACCCGTCGAACCGCAGGAGCTAGAATCCGAACCTCTTCATCTCCAAACAGTCCCCCGTCTCCGGCGTGGGGGTTCAGGGCCGCCAGTGCCATTCGAGGCGATTCAACCCCCAGCTTCCGCAGGTCCTCGCCCACTGCCCGGGCCAGAGCCACGATGTTCCCCTCTGTTATGCGATCGATCGCCTGGCGCAGTGAACAGTGACGGGTGAGGAAGAAGATCCGCAAGGATCCCGTCTGAAACATCGTGCGAACGGCGGCAACACCGGTGAGTTGACGAAGTCCCTGTGTATGATCCGGGTAGCCGATCCCGGCCAGTTTCAGGGCCCCTTTATGTAGGGGGGCCGTGGCCAGCGAACAGCAGATTCCCTCCCGGGTGAGATGGACCGCATGCTCGAAAGCCCGGGCGGCGGCTGCCCCAGAGGCGGCCGAGATCGCGCCGGGCTCCACGGCCAGTTCCTCTCCCGGGGGCTGACGATACATCAACACCCCTTCGGGACCATCATAAGGCAGATTGGGGGCCCGACAAAGCTGCACCTCCGCCCCCTGGTGCCCAAGCGCGCGCTCCAGGTGCAGAGGATACCCGATGAGAAGGGGAACCGCCCTGCGTCGGACCCGGTCCGAGAGAGCTGCCCGCACCGCTACTTCCGGTCCAATCCCTGCCGGATCACCCGCGCTGATCGCAACAATCGGCTTCTTCACAGGCATCTTCTCCCCGTAGGGACATGTCCCCGGATTTGATCCAGCCCACACGGCGCATGTAGAGCGCCACGAAACCTGCAAGCGTCGCGGGGATCAGAAAGTGCAGAAGCGCCACCGAGACGAACACCCCCGTTGACCATCCCATGGCCGACACCGTCCCAAACTGGCCCACGAGCCCGCTGGTGCCCATCCCTGCTCCCCAGGGGGTCGTGTCCATGACGAAGCCGAGAGTCGCCAGGGGGCCGCCCACCGCGCTGGCAATGGTCACCGGCACACCGATCAGGGGACGCCGGATGATGTTTGGAATCTGCAGCATGCTCGTCCCCAGGCCCTGGGAGACCAGACCGCCAATGCCGTTGTCCGGAAAGGAAGCCACAGCAAAACCCACCATATGTGCCGCACAGCCCGCCAGGGCAGCCCCTCCCGCCACGCCACTCAATTGCAGAGCGATCGCCAGAGCTGCACTGGATATGGGGGCCGTCAGGGCCCACCCCATCACCACGGCCACGATGATTCCCATGGGCAAAGGATGCAGTTCCGTGGCCCACATGATGAACTCTCCCAGGCCTACCATGAAGGTTGCTATGGGTGGACCAACAAATTGGGCTGCGGCCAACCCGAAGATCACAACGACGCTGGGTGTCACGATGATATCCAGGCTGGTCTCACCCGAGACTATCTTACCCATCTCTACGGCCACCACCGAGGCCACCCAGGCGCCCACGGGACCGCCTGCAGCCCCAGCGAAGCCAGCTACAGTCGAGGCAAAGAGAACCAGGGGCGGCGCCTTCAGACCCAGGGCCACCGCCACACCGATCCCCGGCCCCATCATCGCCTTGGCCAGCTCACCGGTTTCCACGAGAAAGGGAATTCCCACCCGCTCGCCAATGGTCTCCAGGATCACCCCGATGATCAGGGTGCCGAACAGCCCCAGGGCCATCGCCCCCAGGCCGTCAATCAGGTAACGTTGCACGCTAAATTCGATGTTCTTTCGTCGCAGAAACTCCGCCATTGTCCTGGTACCCCCAGTTCCTTTCGCTATGTGCCCAGGTATCTGTCAAACCACGCGAGGGCGCGGTTCAGTCGGTCACGCCGGTTGTAGGGTTTGCCGGAACGAGAAAGCTCGTGGTTTTCACCCTGGTACCGGACAAACTCACAATCCACCCCAAGCCGTTTGAGAGCCACATACCACTGTTCGGCCTGTTCCATCGGGCAGCGATAATCCTCCTCGGAATGAACAATGAGGGTCGGTGTCACCACATCCGGGGCATACCGGATGGGAGACCGCGACATAATGAAGTCCTCCTCCTCCCACAGCTCGGCGCCGCCCATGCCCCGGCGATTGCTGTAGAAGCCGATGTCGCTGCATCCATACTTGGTGTAAAGGTTGGAGATAGAACGATAGGTGACCGCTGCCGCAAAACGATCGGTCTGGCTGACGATCCAGTTGGTCAT
>PXCI01000224.1 GCA_003566675.1 Clostridia bacterium | reverse complement strand
GGGCGCACCCCGAGTTCAAGGCCCAGACCCAGATGGCGCTGGAGCACGGCACGCACTACCTCGCCAGTGACTGCCTCCGGATCGCCGACGACACCGAGATGGACGTCCCCAACCGGAAGCTGATGGTCGACACCCGGATGCGTCTGATCGGCAAGTGGAACCGGAAGAGTTACGGCGACAAGATCGAGGTCGAGGAAACCAAGAAGCTTGAGGATTTTTCGGAAGGTGAAATCCGCGACGCGCTCCAGCGGAAACTCAAAGAACTTCACGCTCAGGGGATCGACGTTCGTGCAATGGTCGACCATCTGCCGTGAATCGAGTGAACTGACCCACCGGGAACGGTCGGCAGCTTACTTTCGCTAACCTGCCAACCACTCTCCTCCGTACAACACCGGGCGCGTGCAAAACAGTCAGGAGCTGGATCATGAAGACCCTCACCGCAAAAGAGCAGCGATTCGTCGACGAGTACCTGATTGATCTGGACCCGCAGCGGGCCGCCATTGCCGCCGGGTACAGTCAGACGACTGCCCGGATCAAGAGCTACGGCTGGGTCAGCAAGCCGGAGGACAAACCGCACGTCTATCAGGCTGTCCAGGCAGGAAAGGAAGCCCGTGCCGAGAAACTGAAGCTGGATGCCGACGAGGTCCTTCGTCATGCGCAGCAGCTGGCCGTGTACGACATCCGCAGGCTCTACGACAAGGACGGCGAGCCGCTTCCACCCCACCAGCTACCCGAGGACCTTGCCCGGATCGTCCAAGGCGTTCAGCGGCGCCCTGATGGCTCCTACCAGTACCGGCTGCCTGACCGGAACGTCGCCACGGAGCGGCTGATCAATCATCTGGGTCTGTACGAGAAGGACAATCGGCAAACTGCTCCATACCCTATGGCGGAATTGATGGCCTATATCTCCAAAAACGGCAAGAGCGTGCCGGACTTGGCCAGGGAGCGCGAGCATCGAGATTATCCCTAACTACGCTGACTTCATTCGGCTGAATTGACCGCGGCAGGCGCAATTGCAGTACCTCCCCCGTTTACATCACAGTGGTTGAAAGCAATGACACCCTGGATTCGATCTCGATCTGGCCCGGCTGTTCATCGGCAGCACCGGGCTCTAGCGCCGGCAGGAGAATGCCCTGAACGAAGATGGTGATGCTGTCGTCCTCGTTGCCGCGCCAGTCGTTCTCCCTGATCAACGTGGCCAGACGATCGAGAGCATCCTCCAGGAATCAATAAATTTGTAAAGACGGCCAAAAAGCCAAACCAAACCGAAGCCCGCACGCCGGCTGAGCAGCGCTCGGCGATGCGACGGACGAAGCGCCTTAAGTTGGTTTTTCAGATTGATGGGGAACTCGTCCGACTTGTCGGGACATGGTCGAGGTCATTGCGTGCATCGAAGCCCCGCCGGTGGTCGAGCGGACAATTAGTCATCCGACCAGCAACAACGTGACCGACCTGTGGGCTAAGAGTCGCCCGCGGCCCGGACTGTCGGCCTGGTTCAGAGAAGTGCGGAAGCTGACTTTCAGCCGCAGCCGCACGTTCAACGGCTTCGCTCAGGGGCTTCCTGCCTTCGGCAAACCGCCCCATCGTTCTCACCTGCGCTGCGTCAGAACGCGGACCGGCGCCGGTCATGTCGGAACACCCCGCCGAAAGAACGGGGCTGGAGTGCTATTCCTTTGACAGCGCCAGAGGGAAATCGGGTGAGATTCGATCTGCAGCAGCCTGTGCACGGAGTCAACCATCAGCACAGCATAACTGCGGATACTGCTGAAGATCAGCAGATAGGGCGCTTACAGTTGCTATATATTCCGCTCGGTTTGATATGATCCCAGAATGAGTTAGCGTTGTGAATTTGCTCGAGCGTTTGAATCAAAGCAGTTGCCCGCAGCCGGGTTTTCCAGCATGATGTCTTTGGGGAACACAAGGGAATTTCAGAATGCGCTCGAAAACCATCCTAGGCCAGCTCTTACTGGTGTCCACCCTGCTATTCGCGGCGGGCTGCTCGGAACGCGAACCTACGCCCCCATCCACCGACACCCTTCGCTCAGCGCTGGAGGAGCCTATCTTGAATCAGCTGTCCTACCGCGGATTCAACTTTCCGAGGGAGGCCGTCAGAATGCAGGCCATGGACGTCATCGTCACTTCTTTCAACGCAGCTGAAGGCGTCGAACTAGTCGGTACCACCGGAAGCTTTATCGTCGAGCTCACCGCAGACGGCGGCGACATCCAGTTGATGATCATGGGCGACGGAGGCGACCTGACCAAGTTGATGGCCGCTCAACCCTTCGTCCGAGCGGGCGGCAATCTGCTGCGCAAGGGTCAGCAAATCCAGTACAGCTTTCAAGCCGATCTGGTTAAAACCCCGGAGGGCGAGTGGCGGATCGCAAGGGGGCAAACACAGGCACGGTAGGCCGGCTTGACGCAGCAGTCAGCACCCTGCCAACTTGCGATGAGGAGGACTGGGCAACTGGTGGCCCCGGCAACGTGGCTGGCTTTTCTCTACATGCGGGTGTCGCGGTCAAAGCCTGCCAGCGCGACAAACTCGAGCGGCTGTGCCGATACATCTGCC
>PXCI01000347.1 GCA_003566675.1 Clostridia bacterium | reverse complement strand
TCTCCACTTCGGGTATTTAGGCGCGGGCAATGGGTGGGTGAATATGCCGCCTTTTGGCGACGCCGGCGGGGCTTCCTGGGGCCGGGCTCCCAACACCTCCGTGATCGAGATGTATCTCACCCCGTTCGACAACTTGATCTGGAATGACCCAGAGGGTAGCGTCGTGTCCATCCTGGAACCGGACCGCATCATCCATTTCGGGATGATCGTGAACGACTTCGACACGGAGCCGCGAGCAATCCGCGCCTACGCGGTGATGGGTGGTGTAACTTGTGCGTTGTGGCGGTATGCCCAGTGCTTCGTGGACGGCATCCTGCTGGAAGCAGACTCGGACAGCAGCCCCACGGCTGTGCAGACCACCACCTGGGCCGACATCAAGGCCTCCTTCGCGGAATGATCGGGCGGGCCAGCGTCTGGGAGTTAAGGTAGCCACTAGCCCTTGGGTACAAGATAGGTCGCAAGCAGTATTCAACAGGCAGCCGTATTTCCCGCCCCTTGTCTGTCACCCCTTTCTGTGCGAAAATATAGAAAGGTAATGCGTTGGAAGGGTTTGTCTAGAGGGGCGACTTAGTAGCATTACTCAACAGGTTGTTTTTGTCACCATGTGACACCGCGTCATCTAGAGAGGGGAGATCGAAGTCCGGATGGGCGATAAGCCAGGTTCGAACTTCGTCCAGTCTCCTCCGCAGGATGGGACGGGGGGCGATAAGAGTCCCGACTTTTAGCTGTATTTAAGCGGTTTTGGGGAGGTTCGAACCTCCGTTTTGCGCCGGGCAGGGTGTGCGAAACAGCCGCCATCAGGCGAAACGGTATTTGGAGATCCGCCCGGAGCTCTTTGTTTTCCAGAACGAGATCGGTGCTGATCGCCTGCAGGATGATTCTCTGCTTCTCGGGCGCCGCCCGCCTGAAGCAAGTCCTGGCCTGGCACGCGAAGTCGAAAAACCGCTCGGCGCGGTCCAGCCAGGCACCCGTCCGTTGCTGCATGGACTGCAACTGCTCTTCCAGCCGGTACTGCTCCTTGAGAAGAGCCCCTCTCCTCGCCGCGTACTCCTCGTCGGACAGCAAGTTCCCGTCCGAGTTCAGCGGCGAGATTTTCAGATTAAACAGGTTGTCGAGTCGCTTGAGGCACCCCTTGTGGGCCTTGTTGAGCGATTCGACGACTTTGGTTTGGGCCGCCTTCTCGTTCTCGGTCTCCCCCCTCAGAAACCGGAGGGCCCATTGCTTGAAGCCCTCGGGAAGGCGGATCCGTTCCAGCAGCGCCTCGATTTGCCGTTCCAGATTCCGGGTCTCTACCGCCCCCTGCGTACAGCGGGGCTTTTTTCTTCTCGTACAGTGATAGTACACGTATCGCCGGCACGTAGGGTTTGCCATCTTCGCGATGGCCGTGCCGCACCGGGAGCAGGCGGTCCTGTTTTTGGATGAGAATTTCTGTTTACACGCGGAGCAGACGACGTGCGTTTTTTCTTCGACGGTGACCTGGGCCCCACAGCCCCCGCACCGTATCAGCCCCCGGAAGGCGAAACGGTGCTTCTGGGGTCTCGGGTTGCCCTGCCGGCCCAGCAGTTCCTGGATCCTGGCGTACTGTCCCGGGGTCACCATCCGCGGGTGTTTCCCTGGGAGCCAGTTCCCGCTGCCCTTAGGGAATTCGAACTGCCCGCAGTAGAAGGGATTGGTGAAGATCCGGTAGATACCGCTCCGTGAGAGCGGGTTGCCGCTGCGCGTCCTGAATCCCCATTCGTCGGTGGCTATCTCCAGGATCTTGGGCGGCGTGTGGCATCCCGCAAGCATGAGTTCCCACATCCTTTGGACGGTACCGAACCGGGCCGGGTCCTTGAGCACCCTGCCCCTCCCTTTTCCGGCGTGCTTGTCGTTCAGGTAGCCCATGGGCGCAAGGTTGGGCCGCCAGCCGCTTTCCGCTTTGGTCTTCAACCCGCGCTTGACGTTCTTGCTCAGATCCAGGAGGAACTGGTTGGCCATGCCGAACTCCACGTTCATCAGCAGAACGTTGTCTTCAGGCCGGTAGCTCCTCTCGAAGGTCTGTATATGCTTGATGACGCCCTGCTGGAGCAGCCAGATCACCTGGCCGCCGTCGATGGGGTTCCTGGCCAGGCGGTCCAGTTTCCAGCAGAGAATACCGTCGGCCTGGCCGGTCTGTATGGCCTTCAGCATCTCCTGGAAAGCGGCCCGGCCGGGCGCTTTAGCCGAGCGGGCTTCGGAGAAGGTGCGGGCGATGGTGAGGTTGTGCTGCCGCGCCAGTCTGGTCAGTTCCGTGGTCTGCGATTCGATCGACAGGACCTGCCTATCCTCGGCCTCGGAAGACTTGCGGCAGTAGAGAAAATAGGTGGGCATGATTCTTGAAGGCCTGAGAGGTCCCCCCGACTTGCAGGGACGGGATCGCAAGAGCGGACCTCTCAAGACCTGGTTATAGGGTGACTATGGCGTACGGTTCGATTTTTGTCAATCCTGCCATCACCGGAACTCTCTTTGACAGAATCACCGGTATAGAATTGGACACTTCCGTAGCTGGCTGTATAACCATGCCATTACTCGTCAGGCTCTTGTCGACTACATCG
>PXCI01000157.1 GCA_003566675.1 Clostridia bacterium | reverse complement strand
TTCCCATGGCCGGGAAATCCTCGTCGTTTACTGTGGATGGTGAATCACTGCAGGCGACGAGCAGGACGATGACCAGCATCAGTACCGTGGTAATAGCGGATCTCAGGGAATCCCACCTCCTAATCAAATGGGGTAGCCTCGGGCATCCTACTCGCTAAATGAGTGAGGAAGTTGGCTATGTTTCGGACAGGTCCCTTTCAGCCTTCATCGCGCTTACTCCTCGGTCAGATAGACAACTTCGCCACGCATCACCCGGCATGCAATCTTGATGGCAACCTCCTGGCCCGGATGCCCTCTTCTGCCTCTGCGTGATCCAACGACGTGGGTTTTGGTGCAACTCCGTACGCCCGCCGACGATACTGATCAATTCACCAATGATTGGCTTAGGTTCAGCACTGTCATCGACATCTTCGAGAAACAGTGCGCAACTCCTGCCTTTGTATCGGCGTCATCGCCCCAGCCGACAACCGAGAGGAAATGGGGGAGGCCGTCCGACTCCAGTTCCTCAACACATCTGATTCCTAATTTAGTTCGCCACTCATCCCCCCAATCCTCCACGTCCCGAGCCTAATTCCCGCGCAAGTAATGCAATTTGAGTTCGGAGGGGCGTGCTCCTGCTCTTGAGATGCACTGTGGGCGCTTACTCCTTATCAATCCATACGTCGCCTGCTCGGGTCTTCCTCGGCACGACACTGCACTTCGGATTACTCCTCTCGCACTTGGAAGGACAATGATGGGAATATTCGTTACGAGCATCGCTGGACTGCCAATCCGGGCCAAGGCTATCAGCCTTCAAAAAGATGGAGAATTGGATGTGTGGAAGGACTGCCTCAGTATTCTTGTAGATGCGGTACCAACTCCTCCCCACCCTCCCCCTGCAGCAGGGGGAGGTACCTCTGAACGTATTCCTTGATGTCTGATCCCAGGTGGGTTACAATAATCATGCTTGTGGTGGGGCTCCAGCCAACGCTCTATCACCCTGACCAGGGGTTGCGAAGCTGGAGCTCCCTCTCTTTCACTCCCCTACACCCTCTATCTTAAAACACAGCACAGCCACCTCTCATCATCGCAGAGATGGCCTCCGACCTCAGACTCAAGCTCATTTACTCCGAGCAAAATACCCCAACTGCAGCTCAGATAATGCTAGCAGCTACATGCGGGCCTCTCGTGTGTGCCAGGCATGCGTGAATGCTAGGGGATATCAGTTGACTGTGGGGTGTGGTCCCTCAGGATCATGAATGGTGGGGAGTACTTCTCGCGGTGAAACCAGGAAATTCGCAAGGAGTTGTGATATCAAGTCACGAATGATAATGAAGAATGTTTCATGCGATGTAGGTATTGTGGGAAGACACAGTATTTTGCCCGGGCCCAACCCCCTGAACCTTATTGTTGCTGGGATTAATGTCATCTCGGGTCCAGATACTGGTACTGTGACATGGTGGATCAGAACGCTGGCTTGGGAGGGTGTAAGATGAAGGTACTTGTGATTGGTTCAGGTATGATGGGCACTTCTGTTGTGAAAGACCTCTCAGAGGCCGACGGTGTGACGAGGATCACCGCGGCCGACAGGGATCTCTCTATTGCCCAGAGGGTTAAGGAGCAGTGGTCTCCTGCAAAGGCCGTGATTGAACCGGTGCAGATGGATCTTCAGAATGCAAGCCAAGTCGTGAATCTTATGAAGGAACATGACATGGTGGTAGGGACCTACCCAGAACGATGGGCGCTACGTGTGACCGAACACGTGCTGGAGGCGGGCGTTGATCTCGTGGACGTGACCGCCCTCCAAGGGTGGGAACAGCGAGCACAGATGCATGAGCAGCTCGTATCTGCTGGCATCACTGTCATTCCCGGATGCGGCGTTGCACCCGGGTTGGCGAACATCCTCATGGGGATTGGAACCGAGAGAGTGAATCATGCTCACACCGGCAAAATCATGGTTGGTGGTTTACCGCAATCTCCCCGACCCCCGCTTGATTACGCTGTTGTCTTTTCCTTCGAGACTGTGATAGACGAATACACTGTGAGTCCTCGCATCATCAAGGACGGAAGAATCCACGAGATGAAACCCCTTTCAGGGCTCGAGAACGTCACCTTCGAATCACCCGTCGGAGAGGCAGAATGCTTCCTCACCGACGGTCTGAATACCCTCCTTGGTACGATGCCAAAACGAGGTCTGCAAAATGTCGAGGAGAAGACCGTACGCTACAAAGGACACCGAGACACCATGGCCATGCTACTGGACTGCGGCTTTTTCGGGGAAGAGCCCATTGAGGTAGAAGGCGTGGACGGAGCAAAGGTGACCCCCCGGCAGGTCACAAGCTCCATTCTGACTCCATTACTCCAGGCTGGTGATACCAGGGATGTAACCTGCATGCGCGTTGCGGTTTATGGTGATGAAGGGATCCAGTTCGACATGATGGATTACTACGATGACGACAGCAAGATCAGTTCGATGGCGAGAACGACCGGCTATACCTGCTCAATCGTGGCCCAGATGCTGGCGGCAGGCCATATCAAGGAGAAAGGGTTTCTCCCACCAGAGGAGGCCATAACCGACAGGAACTACGGGGAGTTGGACCA
>PXCI01000297.1 GCA_003566675.1 Clostridia bacterium | reverse complement strand
GGCCATACAGCGTATGATGAAATTGGCGCAGATATGCCAGGGTTTTGTCATATCTGATGAAGGCGAACTGCGCCATTTCAATGATGTTAAAACAAAGGCCCTGACCGAGATGATCACGGGTAATTATGCTGGGCATAAGCTCGTGGTCTGGTGCCGCTTTACTTTTGAGGTTGACCGTCTTTGTCAGATGCTGTCGGCAAACGGCATCCCACACATCCGCTATGACGGACAGGTCAAGCAGAGGGACCGGGACCACGGCATCGAACTGTGGCAGCATGATCCTAATGTGCGCGTTTTTGTTGGCCAGTTGCAGATGGGCATTGGTATCACTCTGCATGCGGCTAGTTGCTCTTTGCCTTGCTGCAATGCGGCGTATCTGTCGCTTGATTTCTCATATGTGAACTGGATTCAGTCCATGGACCGTATCCACCGCATCGGCCAGCGGTGGCCTGTATCGTATATTTATATGCTCACGGAGGACGGCATTGACCGGCGCATCTACCAGGCACTGCAAGCCAAGGAAGAGACAGCGACTGCTGTGCATCGCCATGGTAAGGAGTTTTACCTGTCCCTGCTGACTGATGATACTCCGCACTTGGCTATGGTGGATTGAGGAAATTATTATGATAGTCCTCGCACAACGCTGGATTCAGCGCAACGAGCGGCAGGTGGTGGAAGCCCTGGTCATCGCCGCCTCCAGCGATCAACCCACAGCGGCAGGCGGCTATGGTCTTTACAGCGCCTATTACGCACCGACTGAAGGCCAGACCCTGGCCAATGCCGAATGGCACGCCAGGGGCATGCAGGGCATGATGCCAGCCCTGGCCCTTCTGGCTATGGACATCCTATCCAAGTGGGCAATCCCGCCTGAAGAGGCTCGATCTTTGGCCCAATACACCCAACACCTAGACCGCCTGGTGCAAGAGGTCAAAGACGCACTGGCGGCAGCCCAAAGGAGGATCAAATGACACCATGTCCCATTCAAATATTCGATGATTTTCTTGTGTGTCCGAACTGCGATGGAATGAACCTCCATCAGATATCCACGGAGGTATATTTCAGGGGAGAGGACGCTGTACGAGGGATAAAAACTACAGCCTTCCGATTTGTATCAGAGGGCCGGGTAGAGTCCGGCGTAGAGGCCAGCACCGGGGCCAGTCAGGAGAACAATCCCAGCCCTCGCCGCGATGGGATCGCGATCCGTTTTGAATGCGAGGGGTGTGATGCCGAGCCGGTCCTGCTGATCAAGCAGCACAAGGGACTGACCGAACTGCGCTGGGAATCGGGTAAACCCACTCTTTGAGCGCCTTTACTGTTCTGTTTGGCTGTTTCTGTTCCTAAGCCGTATTCGGACTTGCATATAAGGGAACGCTCGCTATCGTTTCGTTCATGCAACCCGAATCGAAGATGAAGCGGCGACTGGATCGGGCCTTCGACACCCTGCTGGGCGGCGACAGGAACGATAGCTACCGCACTGCCATCGAAAAGGGTCAGGGCCAGCGTAGCGGCCTGCCAGACAGGTTCTACGCTGGCCTGGGCGGTCATTGTTGGGTTGAGGCGAAGATCCTCCCCAATGTCCTCAGCGACCTTCAAGAGCAGGTGATCCAGCGCCTGGCCAAGGCCGGCGTGCGCGTGGTGGTCATCTCCCTGGAGAAGTCTTCCGACCAACTGCTGGTTCAGGAGGTGGGCAGCGATGGGGCCTTTTGCCCCTCCGTGCGCCTGCACTGGACAGAGGTCCGTAGGAAGGGCTTCTGGTCGATGCTCCTGCGTCCTTCCAGCGGCAGCTACCACAAGGGAGTACCGGCATGATCTATCGTCTCCTGGGAGCGGCACAGCGCCTATGGCGGTCTGTTCGCCAGTGGCACTACCGCAACCGACCACCCCCCTGGGTTGACATCCCTGGGGTGGATCCCCTGGGCAGCGAGCCTGGGGAGCATAACACGCACTTCGTCAGCAGGCATCACATAGCAGAGTCGGGCCTGACCTGTCCTGCCTGCGGAGGCGTGGCAGCCTATCGGGCCGAGTTCAAGAAGGTCCACCTGAGCAGTTTGGGAGAGGTGGTGCATTGTGGTTGTGGCGCATGGCTGGTTGCTAGTCCCGATACGGAACACGGCGATGATCAGAAGCCCTACACCAAGTCGATGCATACATTCGTTCGCATCCCGCAGGAGCAGGCAGTACGCGAGCAGTACGGTGAGGATGTGTCTTCCAAGGACGGTCGCCTGCACGCCAACCACACACGATTCACCATAGGAGAGGGCGCAGTAAAGGCGCTCAATAAGGAGTCTTAATCATGGAAATATTCTGCTTTAATGCAGCAAAGCCGCGAGAGGAATTGTCATCGTTCAACCACCGGCTCAGGGTGTTCTGCCAAGAGAACCTGGTGGTGGGCTGCCTGCCTTCTGCCTTGGGGCCTTCGCTGGTCCTGAGCCTCACCCTGGCAGAGGATGTGGATCTTCCCGCAAGCAACTCCATCTCGTTGCAGGTCACCCTCTGCGGCGGTCTCGATGACCGCCTGGAGGAAAACCTGGGCAACACGGTTCTGGCCCTTGGCAGCGAAAGTACCGAGAGCGATCCGTTCG
>PXCI01000045.1 GCA_003566675.1 Clostridia bacterium | reverse complement strand
GTGCAGGAGAGCATGGAGGCAGGAGCCTTCGGAATCAGCACCGGTCGGGGCTATATCCCCGGATGCTTCGGTGGGTTCCAGGAAGTCGTGGAACTCACCGAGGTGGTCGGACAACACATGGGCCTGTACACCAGCCACATCGCTGACCAGTGGGCCAACGTTCACCGTGCCACCTGGGAAGTCGTTGAGATCGGCCTGCGAACAGGTGCCCCGGTCCAGGTCGCGCACCAGAAAGTCGTGGGCAAAGACAACTGGGGGCGGGCCAGTGAGGTGCTGGCAATTCTTGAAGAGGGCTGGGACATGGGCGTTGACATTATGGCCGATGTCTATCCGTATCCCTACTCAGCCATCATATCTCTTGAGCAGGTCCTGCCTGTCGACGTCAAAGGTGACAGTTCCCAGCAGACCCTTGATAGACTCAAGACACAGGATGCAGAAGGACTCATCCGTCGCGCCTTCACCGACGAACCCACCTACCTCACTGCCGGGCTCGGACGTTACGGCGTGGTGCAGTGCTCGCAAACAGAGCAATACCAGGGACTTGACCTGGACGAGATCGCCCTGGAACTGGGCACCGATATTCCCGGAGCGGTACACCGGCTGCTCATGCAGAACGAACTGCAGGTCAAGGTGGCCGGTATCATGGACGAGGACGACGTCTCCAAGATCGTTGCCCACCCCCTGGCCATGATCGGCAGTGATTCCACATGTCGCAGCTACAGCCGAGACTCCCAGGAGCAATCGGGCTGGTCCAGGGTCCATCCAAGAGAATACGGCACCTTCCCCCGGGTCCTGGGCAAGTACGCCCGAGATGAGAAGCTCCTCACGCTGGAACAGGCCGTCCATAAAATGACCGGACTTCCCGCAGAACGCATCGAACTCCCAGATCGCGGACAGATCGCCCGCGGGTTCTGGGCCGACCTGGTCATATTTGACCCAGACACCGTCAGTGACCAGGCCACGGTGGCCCAGCCCTGTCTGCCGCCCGAGGGCATCGAGTACGTCCTGGTAAACGGTGTCGTAGCTGTGAAGGACAACGAGGTCACAAACACCCGGGCGGGACATGTGCTGCGCGATACGCAGGGAAGAGTCCTCTACTGACCTTTTTCGAGGGGGGCACTCTCGCCCCCCAGACCCCCTCCCCGGAAAATAACCGCTCTGCCATAGTTGGAGCTATCCTGCTATAATGGATGCTGTGTGCAAACAAGAACGATGCCTCGAAAGGAGAGTCCCATGATCCAGCGGGGAGACCGTGAGGGCCTCGCCCGCCTACCCGAAGATGCAGACAGCGGCCTGATCCGCAGGCGCATCATGAGCCTGGCCTGGCCGGTCGTCGCAGAGCAGGGTCTGGGCACGATCACGCACATCATCGACATGGCTATGGTGGGACGCCTGGGAGCTGCGGCCATTGCCGCAGTGGGGATTAGTCTTCAACCTTTCATGCTGGCCTTTGCCCTGTTCGGAGCCGTAGCCATGGGAACCACTGCAGTGGTTGCAAGGGACATGGGAGCCAACAAGCCCGAGGAGGCGAGCAACGCCCTGCGGCAGTCCCTAATCCTCGCCGGGATGCTGGCCGTGCTGCTGGGGGTTCTTGGCTATATCTTCGCCCCCGGGATCATCAACCTCATGGGCCCAGCACCAGATGTCCTGGAGCTGGGTGTTGGTTATGTTCGCTGGATCCTTCCCGGAATGGCCTTCATGCTGGCCGCTTTCATGATCACCGGTGCCCTCCGGGGCGCAGGTGACACCATGACCCCAATGAAAGTCAACATTGCGATCAATATTATCAATCCCATACTGAACTACATTCTCATCTTCGGCCACCTGGGACTTCCGGCCATGGGGGTGAGGGGTGCTGCCCTGGCCACTACCCTCGCTCGCGGGACAGGCGGGATTGTCCTGCTCGTCCTGTTGTTTTCCGGCAAGACCGTATTGACCCTGGAAGGCCGGGGCTTCTTCAATCTGAACCTGGCAATGATCAAGCGAGTCCTCAGGGTGGGGATGCCCGCTGCCATAGAGCAAACCATAACCCGCCTGGGACAGGTCCTGTTCGTACGGGTCGTTGCCAATCTGGGCACCCTGGCCTACGCCGCCCACACCATCGCCATAAATGCTGAATCCATATCCTACATGCCCGCCTTCGGCTTCGCCACCGCATCCACGGCCATGGTTGGGCAAAACCTGGGCGCCAAGAATCCCGACATGGCGGAGAAAAGCGGCTGGGAAGCCTGGAAACTTGCGGCAATCTTCATGGGCTTCATGATGATCGTTCTTCTTACCATTCCCGAGCTACTGATGCGCATCTATACCACGGACCCCGAGGTAATCACCATGGGCCGGGATCTTCTTCGTGTAGTGGCCTTTGCCCAGATCCCCATGGCGACGTTTTTCGTCCTGGCAGGGGGTCTCCGCGGAGCCGGAGATACTCGGACCATGCTCTACATATCCACGGCCAGCATCTGGTTGGTGCGCCTGACCCTCGCCACCTACTTCGTGAACGTACTGGGCAAGGGAATCACCTGGGTGTGGGGTGCAATGGTGGCCGACTGGTTCGTCAGATCAGCCCTGGCCGCCTGGCGTTTCAAATCCGGCCGCTGGAAGGACATAGACGTCTGAGCAAGCGAATCCTGAGACAGGCTCCGCATGAGCTGAACCGCGAAGACCATCTCCCTTCAATGCGGCACCCGTACCCCGCGGTCGAACGCTCCATCCACCAGGGAGCCGAAGTCAGGTGGAGGCTAACTTGTCCAGGCGGTTCAGCTCTTCTGTTTCTCCCACAACGACCAGAACCATGTCGGGTTCGAGTCTGACATCCCCTGAGGGGGAAAGAATTGTCGAGCCCTCACTTCTGACGAGCACAACCCTGGCACTTATTTCCATCTGCTGGAACTCGCGCAGATACTTGCCTGCCAGGGCTGCCCCGGGAGATATGGCAATCTGAGTGATGGTCTCACCGGGAATGTCGCCAGACATCATGTCCGACATGAGATGGTAGATGTAGGGATTGTGGGCACTCTTGGCCAGGATGTCCGCCCCGAGCAACTGCGGCGAGACCACCCGGCTGGCGCCAGCCAGGTAAAGACGACGGCTTGCTTCCCGTGCCGACGCCGAGGAAATGACGGTGACATCAGGTTTGATGTCCCTCGCTTCAAGGATGAGGTACACGTTCAATGTGTCATCATTGAAGGTTGTTATGACGCAGCGAGCCCGCTGTATGCCGGCTTTAACCAGGGTCTGCTCTTCCAGGGCATTGCCCACGATGTACAGCACCCCCGATTCCTCCAGGCCCTGCAGTGCCTCCAGGTCCTGGTCCACTACCACCACATCTCCCTTCATCCGCCTCAGGGTCTTCACCACCTCCTGTCCCAGGCGATCGTAACCGCAAACAATAAAGTGATCCTCGAGCGAACGAACTTTCTTTTCGATTCTGCCTGCACCTCCCCTGAGCATAAGATCATCAAAGCGTTCTGACAGAAGGGTAACCCCCAGACCAAAAACCAGAACCAGGCCTATGGGTACCACAAAGAGAACGAGGATCTTTCCAGCGGTAGTCGTCGGGTACACATCCCCATACCCCACGGTAGTGATGCTTATCACAAGAAAGTAAAGAGCATCAAACCAGTTGAGGGACTCAATGGCGGAATAAGCCCATGTACCGGAAATGATGAGGCCCAGAGCCAGAACTGCAAGCCCGAACTTCATGGACTTCGTGTCCAACAGTGCACCCTCCCTTCTGATCTGGGGCTTCAATGCTGATAGCTTTCGAGATGAGGCCAACATTTCCTTCCCACGCTCCCCTGTGATGGACAGACGAAGGCGCGATGAGAAGCCAATCCAACAACTGTGGTACCCCTCACAATGCCGGTTGGCTTCATGGATCGGCTGTCATGGTTTCCAGTAGCAGCATACCCGTAGGGGGGCCTGTCTTCCCCTTGAGCTTATGGAAATGGCTTCACCTTATCCAATCCTCATCCTCATAGCACCCGGAGAAACACGGTGGCATGAGAGCGCTTGAGATCGCCACCTGTGCCCGGCATGCTCATGGGCCTGGTTCTTAAATATCTGTCTGGCTGATCCCCACTCGAACTCTCGACCTTGCTCTTCTTTCTCCTCTGCAGGGCCCTCGAGCAACAATGGATCAGCCGTCGCGACCTGGGCATGCAGTGAAGTCCTTGGTCACCTTGCCCCTTGGACATCCGCCCTCACCGGATTTCACCCTATGGACTCGCCGCTAATTAAGAAGGATTCCGCAAAAAAGCGAACCACCGGGGGAATGGTATGAAGGAGAACATCGCTGATGATCCATGTGAATATCACCGGATGACTCGCATGGAATGCGTCACCACCCAAAGAAGGTGATTTCGTGCATCGACACATCCTGATCCTCCTCTGCATCACCCTGCTGGGCAACGCCTGCCAGTTGACGGTGCACCGAAGACCCCACGAAGATCCATCATCTCAGGAGCACGCCTCGGATGCCCAGGTCGTCGGCACTGCAGCGCTTGCCCCAGACTCTGCAGGCCGCATTGAGGACCAAATCCGGGAAATCATTGACCGCTCGGCAGGACGCTACGGGGTCTACGCGCATCTGCTCGGAACGGACTTCGAGGTGGCCATTGAAGCCGATCGGACCTTCTTCGCAGCCTCTTGCTACAAGATCCCCCTTGTTCTATATCTATACGAACAGGCCCTCGATGGCGAGATCGACCTGGGTGAGATGCTGCTGTATACCGAAGACGACGTCTCCCCCGGCGCTGGGATTCTGAAAGACGAACCGCCCGGATCTCGCCATCAACTCAGCTACCTGGCCTCCCTGGCCATCATACACAGTGACAACACTGCGGCTCACATGCTGTTGCGCCGACTCGGCCATCATGCTTTCAAGCAATACCAGGCAGACCTGGGAGCTACAAGTGTACCTGCAGATCGAAACCTGGCCAGCCCACGGGATGTCGGCCGCTTCCTGATCAGACTAATGGAACTCAATGATAATCATCCAGGGCTCTTTGGCGACATCCTCGAGTGGATGAAGGAGGCACTGCCCAGGGATCGCATCCCCGCAGGACTGCCCGACCATGTACAGGTGGCGAACAAGACGGGAACCTGGCCGGGCACCTTCAACGATGCAGCCCTGATATTCTCTGGAGACTCGATTACTATCCTGGTGGTGATGTCCGAGGAAGTGCCGAGTTATGGTGATGGGATGGCGACCATCGCCAAAATCGCAGAATCTCTCTATTCGGAACTGCACGCCAACTGATCATCCTCGCCCCCGGTGCATTCACTTCCCAGCGCTGCACTTCAAGATAAGCCCCCAACAGGCTGCCTGTCAGGATCTGGCGTACCACACATCCTTTCAATCATGCACCGTTGACACACTATATTCTAATATGTAAATATAGCAACGAAAGGGCAAGGAGGTGCATCAACGATCGATCTTTATCAGGCGCGCTCTGATGTGATGAAGGCCATGGCCCACCCCATCCGAATGAAGATCATCGACATTCTTTCCAGGGACGGTGAGCAGTGCGTATCTGACCTGACGGAGGCCCTGGGGGTTAGCCAGCCCACGGTATCCAAGCACCTGTCCATCATGAGGGGAGTGGGACTTCTCGGCTTCGTCAAGGAGGGCCTGCAGGTGACCTATCACATCCGCACCCCGTGTATCGCTGAGCTGTTTCGTTGCCTGGACACCATACTGCTGGAAGATCTGGAGAAGCGGCGTACACAGCTGAGTAAAGAAACGGAGGGAAGTTCGTGAAACCGACTCATCGGAAGCTCCTGCTATTCATCGCGATCTTCGCAGCTGCCTTTTACGTCCCCTTTGGGCACGAAGCTGTTCAGCGAGCCATCATAGAAGCCTTTCACATGCTCCAGGAATACGCCCGGGAACACGTAATATTCTGCCTGATCCCCGCCTTTTTCATAGCCGGTGCGATTGCAAATTTCATCTCGCAGCAAGCAGTGATCAAGTATCTCGGTGCCCACTCACCCCAATGGTTGGCGTATTCCCTCGCCTCCGTCTCCGGCACCGTTCTCGCTGTATGCTCCTGTACGGTGTTGCCCCTTTTTGCCGGCATCTACCGCAGGGGAGCAGGCATCGGGCCCGCAACCGCATTCCTGTACTCCGGTCCGGCCATCAACATCCTCGCCATTGTGCTCACTGCCCGTGTACTGGGATGGCAGCTCGGCCTGGCCCGCGCTGTCGGCGCCGTGATCTTTGCCCTGGTAATCGGGCTCCTCATGACCGTGCTCTGCCCGGATGACAAAGAACGCGAGGCATCGATCCAGGCGCAAGCACAGGCAATGGAAATGGAAGAAGAACCCCGTACCCCGGCCCAGAACCTCGCCTACTTTGCAACCATGATATTGATCCTCATCTTCGCCACCTGGAGTCGTCCTGAACAGGTCGGGGGGTTCTGGCATTCCATCTTCGAGGTGAAATGGTTCATGGTCGTGGGGCTCCTGGTTCTACTCTTCGCCATGCTCCATCGCTGGTTTGAAAGGGACGAGATCAAGGCCTGGATCAGCTCTACCTGGGAATTCACAGAACTCATTCTGCCCCTTCTTTTTGCTGGAGTCCTCGTCGCCGGGTTTCTCATGGGACGGCCCGAGGCAGAGGCAGGCCTGATTCCCGCGCAATGGGTCGGCACACTCGTGGGAGGAAATTCACTGCTGGCCAACCTGACAGCATCCTTCGTGGGAGCGTTCATGTACTTCGCCACCCTCACAGAAATCCCCATCATGCAGGGGCTTCTGGGGCTTGGCATGGGCCAGGGGCCCGCCCTGGCTTTGCTTCTGGCGGGGCCCGCCCTGAGTCTCCCCAACATGCTCGTCATTCGCAGTGTACTGGGAACCAGAAAGACCGCAACATTCATCTGCCTGGTGGTCATCATGGCGACCCTTGCCGGGATGATCTACGGCAATCTGATTGCCTGAGAGGAGGAGAAAAATGAAGATCGAGATCCTGGGGCCGGGTTGCCCCAAGTGTGCGAAGACGACTGAGATGCTTGAGAAAATCATACGCGAGGCAGGTGTGGAAGCGGATGTCCAACACATCACGGACATCAACGCCATCGTGGACCGCGGCGTGATGATGACCCCCGCAGTGATCATAGACGGACAGATCAAGGTTGAGGGGAAAATCCCCTCGGAACAGCAAGTCCTCTCCTGGATTAACTGAGAGAAGACGATGCCACCGGAGAAAGGAGAGTCCCCATGAGCCTTCACGACCGACCCCGGGAAGAGATCCCCTGGTACCCAAGGGTCTTGAAAGAAGACTGCACAGGCTGCGGTGTTTGTCATGACTTCTGCCCTCACGGAACCTACGAATGGGATGATGAGGCTGACCGTCCCGTGGTGGCCAACCCATACAACTGCATCGTGGGCTGCAGCAATTGTCGTACCCAATGTCCAGCAGAGGCCATCGAATTTCCCCCGCTCTCCATGCTCAAAGAGTACCGCTAACAAGCCCAATCAAAGCTGGACACGGCCCGAGAGATGTCTAATCTCTCGGGCCGTCGCACCAGGAACGGTGAACCCATAGAATCATCATGTCCCATGGCAATCACCCAAAACCTACCCAAAGGAACCTGTTCAGATCTCCTACTCGTCCTGCTCCCTGTCCTCATCTTCGCCACGCATACGCTTCAGGTACTTGGCCAGCTTCTTCTTAACACCCTCTGGAATCTCCCGCTCAAAGAGAAACACCTTTGCCTGATCGATATCGTTGAGGAATCTAAGAGCAAAGTCACCCAACTCCTCCAGGCGATTGGGACTCAGGTATTCAACCCGGTCGTGCCTGTTATGAATGGGCGCGCCCATGCGAATGAGGTTCAGTGAGGGTATGTCCTTCTCGGCGAAGGGAACAGAATCGCTGGAGTACACGTCCTGCTTAATCGCCATGGCCACCCCCATGCTGCGGGACATTACCTCGACGTAGTGTTTCAGGGCATCGGGACCGGTCACGATGGTCCTGTTCTTGCCCAAAATGGCTCCCGCCACATCCACGTTCAGAACGAATTTGCACTCGCCCAGATCCTCTTCATGCTCCTGTACGTAGGCGAAGCTGCCGCGCAGACCAAGTTCCTCGGCTCCGCACCAGATGAAGCGAAGGGTACGCCGCGGGGGATTCTTCGTGAAGTGGCGAGCCAGTTCCATGATGATCACGGACCCGGCGCCGTTGTCGTTGGCTCCCGAGCTGTAGGGTACGCTGTCGTAATGGGCCGTGATGACCACCACTTCTTCCGGCTTCTCGCACCCCCTGATCTCACAGATCACGTTCTGTGAGGCCACCTCACGCTCATCTTGCAGTACGGTGAGCCGAACCTTGCTGGCCTCCTCCTGCACCAGTTCTGCAGCCTCATCGGCGAAGATAATGGCTCCCGGGATCTTGCCGTGCTTGAAATACTCGGGACGAATCGCCCACCGAGGTATGTCCTCCCGCCGGTATATGAGTCCCCCCCAGGCAACGAACCCGGCGATCTCAGCCTCTGCCATACGCCGGTACCGTTTAAGGGCAACCCCCTGGTTCAGCAGCACAACTTTGCCCTTCGCCTCCGACAGGGACACCTCGTCAGCATCTTCAGCATAGAAGAAGTCCGCCTCCAGGCCATCCGGGAGTGTGGAGCCGGTAAGCCCGTAAACCTCAACCGGGTACTCCTTCTGATAGGGCTCGAGGACTTCCAGGGTCGCCCTCGTCGGTTCATAGGCCCAGATATCAAACTCCGAAATCTCCGGCTCCAGATCCAGGCCCCGGAGTACATCGGCCAGGATGTTTGCCGCCCTCTTCTCCTCAACGGTACCGCCCAGCCTCTCAAAGGCGATCTCCTTCAGGAGACTGAACGCCCGTCTGCCATCGGTCTTGAGCATTTTTCCCCTCCTAGATCTCATCTCGTGGGCATCTTCATGTTCGTGGGACCCAACCCTACCATGTGGGAGAGACACCATCTGGTGCATCGACCTTCAATGGCAGCAACATCTCTCCGTGATCGGGTAAACGCCCGGCGGCACATTTTCATATATATGCCGGCTCACTTCGGCAGGACTGTATTCGGGAGCATCCACCACGATGATCGCCTCCCCCACCTCCTCGTAGACAGCTCGGAAATGCGTCTTCGACTTCGTCACAATGATCCGAAAATCATCCACGTTTGCACCGTACTGTTCGATCGGATCGGCATCGATGAGGGATGCCCTTCGGCTGGTAATCTGCAGCCATACCCCCTCCGCCTGCACGATCGCGGTGAGGCCGTGGGTCACAGGACCACCACGACTCATCGGACCGGTGGCGATGTACTGCTTCTCGCCGACCCATTTCACCGTACCCACCAAGTTCACCGGTCCACCGGCGCGGTCCGAACTCCTGCTCCCCACCGCTAACCGAACCTGGCTGCCGATTCCCGCCTCCTCACACACCTTCACGGCCTCGGGATCATACAGCAGAGGGTGGGCAGCATCCTCTGCCCCCTGTTTCAGCAATTCACGAAGCACGAAAGTGGTATCTTGCATGCGGTCGGCATGATCGAGAAGGATGATGGGTTTTTGGGCTGTCCTCCCCTTTTCAATGGCCAGGGACACCCCCTCCTCTACGCTGTACAGATCTCCGTGACCCTGCGTAAGGGAGACGCGGTGTGACCAGGCCATATCGGACAGGTCCTCGACGATCCGGGCTGCCAGATTCGGGTCACCGTCCGTAACGGCCACGGCAGACACGCCGAGTTGGGGAACATCGGACCATGCAAATCCAAAGAAGAACGATACATCAATGACACCAGGTCTCGAATTCCACTCGAGCACCCGGGCTCGTATGTCGCTCGCCGGGGGCTGGGTGGTGGCACTATAAAGGCTCGGCACCACCAGGCCTGGCTTTTTCATGGCTGTCACAGGCCTCGTTCTGTCGGCAAGAACATCGATAATCGCCCGTGCAGCCCGCTGGCCTGTTTCTCCCACATCAATGTGGGGGCTGCACCTGTACCCGAAAATGGCGGTAGCCTCTTCGAGAATCTCAGGGGCCAGGTTAGCGTGCAGATCCAGGCTCACCATCACGGGAATCTCATAACCGACGACCTTGCGGACATCGCGAATCAGATCCAACTCGGGATCAGGCCTGCTTTCGGTTACCATGGCTCCATGCAGAGCCAACAGTATGCCGTCCCATTCTCCCGCTCGTCTTTTCAGCTCCTCACAGATCTCGCCCGCGTAGCAATCATAGACCCGGTCGGTTACCGTCGGTCCCATACCTCCCGAGGCATAAACCAGGGGAATGGCCTCAACGCCTGCCTTCTCGCACTCAACAATCATGCGCCCCAGGGCACTGTTGGGCCTGGCGCGGTTTCTTCTGGTGATTTGCTTGCACCGGCTGACGCTGAAGCCATTGAGATCGGTCTTGCCGGGCAGGGACGTCTGCGTCTCGTGACTGATTCCAGCGATGGCAATCTGCATCGTCTAGGCTCCTCTCGATGGTTCGGATGGCAGGACCGCTATACCTTGAACCCCGGCATTCAATCCGCCAGCCCTAGAATCTCAACCGTCCATAAACAACCTGCTCTCATCGCCCATGGCAGGGCGGCACAAGACACCCGGGGGAAAAGGGTCACATCTCTGGTTGATCCTTGAAGCCCATACATCGATCCAGCCTGGCGATCCCCCAGAGAAATGAGAAGCCCGCTGCTGGGCACTACCGGAAGCCTCAGTTGGCCTCTTCTACCTTCTTGAAATCATCCTTGAGAGCCCCACAATCGGGGCACACCCAGTCTGCCGGGTGGTCATCGAACGGCAAGGGCACTTCCATCCCCGAGCCTGCATCCGGTTCGGACTCATCGTAGGCGAAGCTGCAAAAGGGACATGTCCATACAGGCATCCTTCGATTCTCCCTTCCATGTTGTGGTTCTGTAGGCTAATTCGCCCTATAAAGCGGAATACCTGCAGCAGGGGTGCGACCGCCCGGACCTTGCAGTATCGGCTCGAGGCTCCGGGCGGAAAGAGCCGTTGACAGCAGGGGACTGGTTCCCGAACCTTGTCTCGCCTGCTTAAGAATGCAGGGTTCTGTTTTGTGCGCGAAATGCAGGAGCAATCTCAACTGATCCAGGATCATCCCAGGAGGGGGTATAAAACAATGACGACCTGTAGCAAGAAGAGCATTGCGCTTCTCATTGCCTTAGTGTTGGTCTTGGCCATGACGGCGTGCGCACCGCAGGAGGAGGCAGTAGATGATCCGGTCGATCCGGTCGAAGAAGTAACGCACAAAACGGAGCTGGTGGCCGCGATAGGCGAGGAGATTCAGAATACCGACCATCAGCAGGTCACCTCGATCTTCGGTCTGGTAAATGAGCTGATAAGACCCCGCCCATGAGTATGGGCATTGGGAACAACCAGATCCTACCTCACGGAGCGCAGAGAGTTAAGGTGTCTGAAGATGGCCTGGAAATCAGGTTCACTTTTGACCCCAGCAGGACCTACCACAACGGAGTGCCAGCTACTGCAGAATCCTATAAGCAAACGGGCGATAGGTACCTAGTGCAAAATTCCTTAAGTTCCTTCCCTGGTTGTGAGTGACCGGGTGAAAGGGTTTGCTTGACTCAAGGGCCCTTGCTTCTTTGGTGTTGGACACACATGAAGTTGAGCTGGCTTTTTCTGTTGGCTT
>PXCI01000116.1 GCA_003566675.1 Clostridia bacterium | reverse complement strand
GGTGGGCACAACCGGATCTCCGAGTCCGATCACCGCCAGCGAGGCCTCCAGAAAGACAAACGTCGGAATCACCAGGACAAACTGAGGCAAAAGCACCGGCAACATCCTGGGAAGCAGGTAACGAAAGATGATGCGCCAGTTGCCCGCCCCGTAGGCCTGGGCGGCCTCGAAGTAGGGCAGTGACTTCGCCTGCATGAACATCGACCGGTACACCATGTACGCGGCGCTGAATATGTTGAGAAGGATGACCATTCCCAGGATAACCCATAAGCTCCGGGAGTAGAAGTGCCCGACGACGATCAGTATCGGCAGCAGGGGAAGAATCATGGTCAACTCGGTCATGCGCCGGAAGACATTGTCCAGTTTTCCCCCGAACCATGTCCCGATGCCACCCAGGATGAATGTGCTAATCTGTGCGCCGACTGCGGCAAGCACTCCAAAGACAAGAGCCACCGGTGCCCCCCAGAGGAGCGCCACGGTTAAATCCCGCCGGAGGTGGTCGGTACCGGCCCAACCGTGCACCTGACCATATACCAGCAGTTTCGCGTCGATCTCGGCTCCCTCAGGCAGTTCGGCCGTCACCACCACACGGTAATCTCCTGCAAGCGCTCGTTGCGCATCTTGCGGGTCGGCGAACAGCGTCCTGTGGGGGAGCCCTCCGGTTAGACGGCGCAGGTCACTGTCCTGGGATATCCGGTAGTTAGGCCTGTCCTGTCGCCTGAGGTCCTCCCTAAGGACCATGGTCACGCCATCCGGCCCTATCCATGATACCGAGATGGGGGGCCGCACCCCGGACTCCAACCCGGTCACGGGAACGCGCAGTTGCAACTCCCTGGGCAATACATCAGTGCCGTAATAGAAGGGCAGCACAATCTCCACGCGTCTTATGCCGTCACCCAGTGGCTCAACGCTTGTGACTCCATCGTCCTCGCTGGTGATGATCTGCGTCCGCGGCAGGTCATCTCCGGTAAACCAATTCCACCAGATGGGATGAGCGTTCCTGGGATTATCCTGCCATACACCTACCACCCCTGGATTCCACACCCTGATGGCTTCCGAGTACGGTATGGCTATCATCGCATAGAGCGCGACGATGACAATAACGGTCAGGATCGACAGACCCACGATCAACGACGGATACCTGCGGATCCTCCCTATCTGCCTCAAACGGTTAATCATCGTTATCTCTTATCCCACCCTCACCCTGGGATCAACGGCGGCATAGATGAAATCAAGCAGGAACACGGTGCCCGCCAGCAGATAACCATATATGACCACCGACCCCACTATGACCGGCGTATCGTTCATTCCGATAGCCTGGTAGATGAGCCTCCCTATTCCCGGCCAGAGAAACACCGTCTCAAGAATTATAGCCCCCATCCACATCGTGATGAGCATGAGCAAGAAACTGGTCAGGATGGGAGGCAATGTGGGACGGAGTACGTACCGCCTCTCGAGCGCCCTTGAGGAGAGCCCCTTAGCCTTGGCCAACTCGACATAGTCCTCGCTGGAGTAGATGAGGAAGAAGGTGCGCCACGAATAGATGCTGGAGAACAGGGCGCCGACCACCATTGCACTCACGGGAAGAACCATGTGCCTGGCCACGCTCAGGATGTAGGCCAATCTTTCCCTGGGCACGGGGGCATCGACCATTCCTCCATACGGTAATACCCGTAGAGCGGAGGCGAAGATGATGATCAGGAACAACCCGTAGAACCAACCGGGCGCCGCCGAGGTCGGAGCGAGCCCGATCGTAATCCGGTCAAGGAAGCCTCCGTAGCGACGGGAGACAACGAGAGCCACAAAGACGGCGATGAAAAAGAGGAAAAGCTCCGCCGTCGCGAACAACAAGAGCGTGACCGGCAACCGCTCCAGCAGGATATCCCTAACCTGCTGTGAGCCGGAGTCGCTGATCATCTTCTGCGCCCTCCCCAGGTTCAAGGTAATCCCGTTAATCAGGTAATCGACGCTTCGCACAAAAAAGGGACGGTCCAAATCGAACCGGCGTATCGCCAACTCTGTTTCTCTGTCAATAAGCTCCCTAAGCTCGGATGCGGGCATATGCTGATAAGCCGGGTTGCCCATGATGCCTTCCTGCACCGCGAACCGTATCTGAGATATCTGCATCTCATCAAGCGCACCGCCCATGTTTATGATCAGAATGGTGAGGTAGACCGCAACCACCAGCACAAGAAAGAGCACGACCATCTTCCTGGCCGAATGCTTAAGCACGGCAAAGAGATTTCTTGCCATTCTACACCTCTAGCCGACTATGGCCCCATCACTCTCGTCAGCATGGTCCATTTCCGCAATGGCGGCTGTCGGCACAATATAGCATCGTGCTAACCGGGTGTCAAATTCTTCCCCGGCGTTGATCACGAACCGTCTTCGTCGGGCGAAGCCTGCCGTTTGTGCATAGAGTTTGCCATGGATGATAACAGACAAATGTTAAAATCCTGTTAAAACCTGCCCGTCTCCCGGACAGATTCTACCTCATAAGCCATCGCTGCACCGGCCCACGACGTCATTGCCGGCCCCGGCGCAGTCAGGTCGCGGGGACATCTCATGCCCCGGGCAGTTACTCCCGGCT
>PXCI01000328.1 GCA_003566675.1 Clostridia bacterium | reverse complement strand
TGCGGTAGAGGCCACCTGTCGTGAGAGCACCTGCCTCTGCATATCATCAAGCACCACCGCCTGATGTCTGCTCTTTCTACCCAGATCCAGTCCGATCACCAGCATCACAAACCGCCTCCTGACAGTTGAATTGAGGATGGGGCACATGAAGGGCTCCATACTTGTGCGTCATGAGGGACATGGCCTATCATGTAGGCACATTCCCAATTGCCTTAACCGGAGCCGGTACTCTCCTGCATGGGCGTGAGGAATCTGCTAGAAACGGCGGCACGATGCCCCGTAGCGCGTGTGTCTTCACCGCCCATCCCGGAAAGTACTTCCATGGGGTGCTCCTATGTCCTACCTCACCCCAAGATCAGCATACAAGCCCGTGTGGGTATTGGGTTGCCTGGGTTCATGGTGGCTGTGATTTGGGAGTGTCGACGGTCGTTTTGCTGGGTTTCATGGCAGAGCCGATAGTTGTTGAGGCAGTGTCCTCTGCTAGACACAATGGAAGAGCTGGCCCCTCTACGGGGGTAAGCTGCTACTGGAGAAAGTGGTAGTAAATTCCGTTGCTCCATCGCTTGTGCCGCGTAGACATGCCCGAGATGAATGAGGTCAGCGACAGAGGTGCCGTGAAGCTTTTCACCCTGTCGAGACACCTGAGAAAGCGTGGTCTTGCCCAGCAGGGCCTCAGATCATGGTGACGGCGACGGAAGCTGCAATCGTTCAGAAGTTCAGCTGCTGATTACACGAAAGCCCCCGGAAACCCACGTCTTATGCAGAGCCTTTTTCAGTCTCCGCGATGACCGAAGGCCCATCATGTAACCATACATCAAGACCTTAACCTTCATCCGTGGCTGCTAGATGCCTTCTTCGGAGAACGTCGGGGCCACTGTCGGGCAGATAGCCACCCGGGTCAACTATGATACAATTACCAGGGTAGGGTGATACAGCTTAGGAGGTCTAAGTTGATGAAGAAATACAGGTTGCGATTGTTGTTTGTGCTTCTTATCTTTATTGTGACTAGTGGTTCATCTTCTATTTCGGCAGGTTCATACCAGGCTTGGGTTTCCCCTGAATATGATGAAGGTACCTCCGGCTGGGGCACAAGCCATTTCTCCTGCATACAGGAGGCCATTGATGCCGTGATTCCGGGGAGCAAGGTAAGCCTTGGCGCTGGAACATATCACAGAGACATTGTGATCGACAAAGAGATAGTTTTGTGGGGCGATTCTTTCCCTATTACGGAAGATGACGCAGTTGTTCTGAACGGAAGCCTGACGGTAACGAATAGAGGCAGTCTTACATTGAGCGAGGTTGATCTAAAGCTGGGTGAAGGAGAAAGTCAGTTACAAATACTGGTTGACCATGGAGGAACCCTTAAGATAGCCAGAAGTAGATTATTCACCAATTCGACACATGGGTTTGAGTTCCTAGCTGGCAGGCCTTTTAGAACGGGCTCTCGTGAACCGGTTCGACTGGAAATCGCAGATAGTACATTTAGGGGTGTTAACGGTTTGGAGTTGTGGGGTGTGCAAGACGGAGTGATAGAAGATAGTACTATCTGGGTCAATAATGCTGACGACAAGCGCAGAAGCGCTTTGACAGTTAACCACTCCAACTACTTGACCTTGAGAAACAACACGATTAAACCCCTGATTCCTCCTTCTGCGGACATAGACTATCCCCTCATTCACGGCGTAATGATGGGAAACTCTCATCACAACAATATTGAAGGAAACAGCATCTTGGATACTGCCGAAGCGGTCAATTTCTCTTTCTCCTGGAACAATCGTATTGCGGATAATATCTGGGAGGGGCCCATAGGGATACCCGATCTAAAAGATCTGTCTGATCGCTGGTGGGCCGTAGATACGGTGATGCCCCCTGCTGACGTGGCTCTGTTCGTTGGGCCCTGGGCCAATAACAATACTATCGAGAACAATATTCTCCTGGGCACCAATTCGGGATTGATCTCGGTAGTACAGTCTTCTCACAATGTGATTACAGGCAATACAGTCAAAGGAGGCGGGCTGGGAATCTCAATATTGTGGGCCTCCCACAATATTATCGACAATAACGAGTTCGCCGATATCTTCAAGCATGACGCGGTCCATGCTTACGCAGCCCGAGATAACTACATCTTAAACAACCATATATCAGCAGCCGCAGGAGGGATCGGCCTGTTTAGCTGTGATGCCAACACCGTCCAGGGAAATACTCTTCAGGATACGGGGCGGGCCGTCTTCCTCCACGACTCACACCACAATTCTGTAGTCAACAACGAGGTCTCTGACAGCGTTATGCCCGTCGTCGCCACAAACTCGTCCGGGAACACCATCACCCGCAATAATTTCCTGCGAAGCAGCCTTGAGGGATATGATGATGGAAGAAACCATTGGGAAGGCAATTACTGGGGCGATAGCTCCCATCAGGTAGAACAAGACCCATCAGATGCAAAGCTGCCCATTCATCTCGTTCCAGCTCCTGAACTTGGCACCCTTCCTTTTCAGGAGATGCTATACAGGGAGAATATCATCGCGGATAGCCGGGTGTGGGAAGATGAAACGGTGATTTTAAGAGAAGCGATAAGCATCCAGGATGGCGGCAGTCTGACGATAAGAAATGCTACGGTTGTTTTCGAACCCGAAGAGATGGCAGAGAGCTTCCTATGGAACAACCCCATTTCCATAAACGTCCTCGCCGAAGGATCTCTTCTTATCGAAGATTCCCAGATTGTCGGCCCGGAGTGGGGACCCATGGGTGGCTTTCAAGTTAAGGCGGTGGAGGGCGGCACGCTTGTTGTACGAGACAGTGAAATAAGAAACGGTGGCTTTTGGACGGGGGACGGGGCCATATCAACTGACTTTGGCAACAGGGGAGCAATAATTGAGAATAACCGGTTTGTTAGAAACTATGCCGCCATTACTATAGAGGAGTCTTTTGAAGCCACGGTAACCGGCAATACCGTCATAAACAGCGTTCAGGGCATTAACTTCCTGGGCAGTGAAGACGTAACCGTCAGCGGCAACCACGTATCCGAGACCGCGTGGTGGGGTATTTACATTGACGGTCGGCAGCATGTAGCCAATAATACCGTGTCTGACTCCTGGCACGTAGGGATATTTCCGCCCCACTGGGGGTTTGTTCTGGAGAACAACACTCTTACCAATGTAAGAGGGCCTGGGGTTCTGTACCAACACCCCCAGATAGAAACCAGCAATCGAGGGTTCACAGCTTATTCTCTTGATTCTTGCGACGTGGAGCCGGGCCAAGATATAAGGGTGTTTGTCAGGTTGCACCACACCTTGCCCCACTATGGCGCAGAATACGGTTTACCGGAAACCTTTCATGACGTTCTGTCGCCGGAATTCTCCGTTCGGTTGAGAGTCAATGGAGATATAATATCTGAAGAGAAAGCCAAGGTTGATCTCGGGGAACATGTCCTGGTAGAGCTTACCGGGAAGGCAGAAGAGGCGGGAAGCTATGACGTAGAAGTTATGCCCTATGGATACGAAGACGAGGAAGCCGTGTCCTCTGGATATGATGGCGACGAGAGTTCTCCGTACCAGGACAATGATGAAGAACCTGCTGAGTACGGCATGGTTCTCCTGGTTCTTGTTGTAGCCGGGGTAACCGTGTTCGTTATGATGAGAAAGATGGCATCCAAAAGGATAGCCAAGAACACGATAGGTAAGAAGGACTAGCAAATATGCTAGGTACTACGCTCTCCCAGCGCAAGACCGTGCAGAACAGTGTTGCGGCAAGGCCTGGGCTCTATCTCAAGGGGGAGGATCACATGTCCCAGGGCGACATACGCCGCCACGGAAGCGGTTGCCGCTGACACATCTGGTCACAAGAATGGGGTCCGACTGTTGACCGAGAGGTATAGGTTCCAGGACTGCCGTACCAGCGAGCTGACGAGCTGGGTAATGGGGCGGGTTAAGTCTATGTGGTGACGGGTAGTCCCGGCGAGTGGAGGGTGGGGGCCTGGATCACATTACGCTGCATGGGGGGACAAAGGGGGGTACTCTCTTTATTCTTATGGCCTGAGCAATGCCGTGGCACCGCCAACTTGCCAACCAAATCCCCGAAAAAGGTGCCTAAAGGTGCCAAACCTTCGCAATGGGCGTCCTCCGAGACCTTCATAAATAGAGGGTCTTGCGGGAAATCAGCATCGGCGCCCCTGTTTTGAACCACTTAGCAGGCTAATTTGCGCTATGTAGGAGTGCGGTATTCTCTGCGGATAAATGTTGTTCCAGCGAGAGATCTTCGCCGCAGATGTTGCAGCATATAAGTCAAGGAGCGTGGTTTTTGCGGCCAAGAACGTACCCCACAGGGGAAGGTGTTCTGGTCTCTCTGTGTAATTGTTAAGTAGAACCAGAGCAAGACGGAGAGAGGAGCCAGAACAGAGTATGCTACCATCTCGCAGGTAGGAGAGCCACTCTTCTTAGGAAGATTGAGAGAGTCTCGGGCCCTGGAGATAGACTGCCCTGGAGCAGATGAATCATTGATGCAGGACCTGGAGGCTGAGCGTGGCCGTCGGGGTCGGGCTTGATGACCCGGTGTGTGCCCTATGGAACTGTCTCATCGCCAGGTGGTCTTCGGCTGGGAATCTGCCAGTTTGCGTCGATAGTTGAGCAGAACAGTTGCGGTGGATGTGAGGTTTCGAGGGGGCGCGGGTTCCCGGTGCAGCGGTATACAGCCGGTTCCTGCGGACCGAGATCGAGGAAGGTGATGTGGGTTGAGTCGACACAGAATAGGCGTTATGGACGGCGATGGAATCGGACCGGAGATCGTGCCCGAGGCCGTCCGGGTCGTCCAGGCCGTGGCCTCGATGAAAGAGGACCTGGACATCGAGTGGGTTCACCTGTCGGTAGGTTACCAATCGCTTCTCGAACGTGGCGAGACGCTTCCGGAGTCAACACTGAGCGGGCTGGCGGACCTCGATGGATGGATCCTGGGTCCAATTGGGCACATGGATTATCCCAAAGACAATCCCCGGGCCGTGAATCCTCATCCCATCATACGCAAGAGGTTCTCGCTACACAGCAATATCAGGCCGGCGAGATCCCATCCGTCGATAAGCAGCATACATGAAGATGTTGACCTGGTAATCGTCCGTGAGAACAATGAGGGATTCCAGCCCGACCGCAACGTTTTCGCAGGCTCGGGTGAGTTTATGCCGTCGCCTGATATGGTGGTATCGGTACGGGTGATCAGCCGAGGAAACTCGGAGTTCGTCGCCCGCACTGCGTTCGAACTGGCCAGGGACCGCGGCGCGAAAAGACGGGTGACCATTGTTCACAAGAACACGGTGTTCAAGATGGGATGTGGCCTGTTCGTCGATTGCTGCCGAGAGGTTTCTATGGATTACCCAGACATTCAGTGTGACGAGGTTGTGGTGGACACCTTTGCTATGAAATTGGCTATGGCGCCGCAGGAGTTTGATGTCATCGTGACCACCAATATGTTTGGAGATATCTTGAGTGATGAAGCCGGTGGCCTGGTGGGTGGCCTGGGAATGGCACCGGGTCTTTGCGTAGGGCCGAAGTATGCCATGGCACAGGCTACCCATGGTTCAGCACCCGACATTGCTGGCAAGGGCATTGCCAACCCGTACGCCATGGTGGTTTCAGCAGCCATGCTAATGTCGTGGCTCGGGCAGAGGGCAGGCGACCGGTCTGCTATCGAGGTTGGAGATGTCATATCAAGGGCCATGGATGCCGTTCTGGCTGATGGTCGTCATTTAACGCCAGACCTGGGAGGGAGTGCAGGGAGCACGCAGATGGCAGACGCGGTTATTGACCATATAAGGCGGGTTGAGGCATGAGGAGGTAAGTCAGCATTGCTTATGAGCCCAAATGGGTAAAGTGGATGCCTGACGTGAAGGGAACTCCTGGTGTTCGAACCTGTGGTAACTGGCGGATAGGTGATCGATGGAACAGCAAGACAGGGTTTTCTGGGTGATGTAGCATTGTGACACGGCAAGGTCGCTGAATGAGCAATAGGCCCGACTCATTGAGTGGCAGGTTGTGGATGCTTCTGGCTACGTTGTGGCTCCTGGCGACGAGATCATCGAACTCATGGGTGCACTTACTTCGTATCCGTTTGCGATCCGGGAGCCTGTAGCGAAGAACTTAGCTAGCACAATACGGAGGATACCAGGGGGAACTTCCAGATGAGAGATCTTAGCAGTAAGATGCACAGACTCTGCGACGACAAGCCCTACGATGTGGGCTGGTACTTGAAGGATCTGGCTACCGGTGAGGTCGCTGACAGACATGGCGATGTAGTTGTAACTTCAGCGAGTACGCGTAAGATAGCCATCATGATGACGGCCTTGAAAATGGTGAACGAGGGCCATCTATCCCTGGACCAGCCGGTTACTATTGAGGCCAGGTACCAGGATAACAACTCTGGTACCTTTCAACACCTGCGTCCTGGATTCACGATCACGCTGCAGGACGTTCTCACAATGATGATCATTGTCAGTGACAATACCTGCACTGGGACAGTGGCAGACATGGTGGGGCTTGACCGGATCAATGATCTGTGTCGTGGCATTGGAATGGTTGGAACGACTCACAGACATGGGACGGGGACTCCGAGGGGCGGGTACTCCACCCCCCTGTCTGTGGAGGAGACCAACGCCACGACCCCGCGGGATCTCGGCCTATTGTTGGATACGATTCTCAAGGGTACAGAGGATGTCGAGACGGCGAGCAGGCTGGGGTGTACCCCGGATCTTTGTGAACGAGGCATGACCATATTGAGGCGGCAGAGATTGCAGACAAGACTGCCCTTTCTTCTTCCTCACGGTGCCAGGGTCGCCCACAAAACCGGCACGGGACGCAGCAACGTGAACGACGCAGGCATCGTATACAGTCACCAGGGCAACCCGCTGTTCATACTGACCGTTCTGACGGATGGTGTGCCGGTGGGTGACCTGTGTGATGGCATCCCGGGTTTTGCTTCGGCCCAACGGTTGATATCACGCCTGGCACGTCTTTGCTATGATAGCCTGAGCCAATAGATGAGAGGCGCCCCCGATCTATGGCTCTGAAACCACAGCTTGTTGCTGTCACTGGCAGCGTCGAAAGAGAGGCGGGCACCGATGGACATAGACGGGCGGGTGCGAACTCATCATGACGAGTTGATCCAGCTCAGAAGAGATTTTCACCAGCATCCGGAGTTGGGTTTTCAGGAACACAGGACTTCGAAGATCATCACCGACTACCTGGGAGATCTCGGCTTGGATGTGAAGACCATGGCCCAAACCGGTGCGGTTGGTCTCCTCAGGGGCAGTGCCGAGGGCCCTACGCTCCTGATGAGGGCAGATATGGATGCAATCCCTGTGCAAGAGGAGAATCCGGTCTCGTATCGTTCGGTCCATGCCGGTAGGATGCACGGGTGTGGTCATGATGGGCATATGGCTATGCTGTTGGTTGCGGCACGGATCCTGGCGGACTGTCGAGACAGGGTCAGAGGCAATATCAAGTTTGCCTTTCAGCCCAACGAAGAAGATGCAGGCGCTCATCTGATGGTTGATGAAGGCTTGCTCCTGGATCCCGGGGTGGATGCTGCCCTGGGCCTTCACCTGTGGTCGTCCCTGGAAACGGGAAAGGTAGCTGTGAGGCCGGGGCCGGTGATGGCCGCGAGTCACTATTTCTTGCTGACCGTGAAAGGTGAAGGGGGGCATGCGGGGTTTGCGCATCACTCCGTTGACCCCATCGCCGCATCCGCCGAGATCGTTGGATCGATTCAGTCTATCCAAACCCGGGAGAACGACCCTACCCATCCGATTGTGATCATGTTCTGCCGGGTCGAAGGGGGGTCTTCACCGACCATCATCCCTGAGAAGGTGGAAATGGAGGGCTCGATTCGCTTTCTTGATTCCGATGGTGAAGCCATCCGGGAGAGCTTCGAGAGGGTGGTCCGTGGAGTATGCGAGGCACACAGGGCGGACTACGACCTCGAGTTCCAGGTGGGCAATCATGTTCTGGCCAACGACCCCTCCATGGCCGGCTTTGTACGCGATGTGGCCAAGAAGGTTGTCGGAGGTGGTGTTACCGAAGGGACTAGGACCATGGCAGGAGAGGACTTCTCTGAGTTTTCCATGCGGGTGCCGTCGGCCTTCTATTTTATCGGCAGTGGAAATCGAGAGAAGGGTACCGACTATCCCCACCATCACCCCCGGTTTGACATTGATGAGGACAGCCTGTCGATCGGTGTGAAGATGCACATCAGAACCGCCCTGGAGTTCTTCGGTCGCCTGTGAGCAGGAGAGGTTTCAGCAGGGGGAGTGGAGGAACTCCCTCTCATGCGATGTTTCTTGTATCGGCAGTTTAGCTGGCCATGCCTTTGAGTATTGATGAGCAAGGCAATCAGTCGTCGGAGGGCGGTGTGGCGGGCCTCGTGGACCTCCTATGCCCAGGTGTCAGAGGGGAGAGGGGCTTCTGCTTCGCCCGACATCCTCGGCCCCGTTGTGCGAGTGAGTTACCGAGTGTGCCCAGGGGAAAGGATCCTTCGGGCCTGCGAGTTTGGATGTTGTCAGGGGTCCCCACTCGCGCCATCGCCCTGTTATCTGGTGATGGGGCTGCCTGGGGATGAAGTGATCGGGTGTCACTCGTAGATCTTGAGGTTGGACGAGATGGAAGGAGGGGTGCGGGCGTATCTCCGCACCCCGGCAGGTCTATTCGTCTGCAAACTGTTCGAAGGCCGGTTGATGGTCGGGGGGCATGGCTGATTCGTAGGGCTTCCCGCCACTGGCCCTCTGGAACTCATCCTGGGCATTCTCAAGGGTCTCCGGTTCCGTCATCAGTCGAAAGGCCGCCTCCGCCAGCATCTTGCCTGCCTGGATCATGCCCCGGTGACCAATGCTCATTCCCGCCTGGGCGACATATTGCCACGAGTGCCCGGGTGTTCCAATTGCGTTGCAGGCCACCCGGATCTGCGCAGTGGGACAGCACCAACTCACGTCACCGACATCCGTTGAGCCCATCATCACGTCGGCTGGGCCGGGGGAGATGAGGGTGTCGTTGAGCACCTGCTCCAGGACCTGCTTCCGCTCATCCTCCGGCAAGCCCTCTTTGTTGATGGAGGATTCCTTGTTGCCCGGTGGGAAGGTCTCAGCGATCTCGCGAGCGAACTCCCTTTCTTCTTCTGAGAACTCCGGCGGTCCAACCCCCTGCATGGACTGCCACAGAATGTCTTCGAGGGGGCTGTTAGGCAGGACATTCCATATGGCCTTTAGAAGATCCACCTCGTAGGTTGTCTCGGTCATTGTCGCAGCGCCGTCGGCACACTGCAGCACCCTCCGGTAGATGTCGTCTACCTGTTCCCTCTCAGGGGAGCGGACCAGGTACCAGACCTTCGCCACCGATGGAACGACGTTGGGCTGCCGGCCACCATCCAGAATGGCGTAATGGACCCTCGCATCACCCGGCATGTGTTCCCGGAGGAACTCCACGCCCATGTTCATGAGCTGAACCGCGTCGAGGGCGCTCCGTCCATTGTAGGGGTCAGCGGAGGCGTGAGCTGTCTGGCCGTGAAAGGTCACGTTCATAGCATTGTTGGCCAGGGACGATCCTGTCCAGACCTGGTTCAGGCCTCCTGGGTGCCAGGTCAGGCACGCATCGCATTCATCGAAGAGGCCATCGCGGGCCATGAAGGCCTTGCCGCTCAGGTTCTCTTCCGCTGGGCATCCGAAGTATTTCACCGTACCTGGAATCTCATTTCGGGTCATCTCTTTCTTCAGTCCTATCGCTGCAGCGAGCGCTCCCGCGCCGAGAAGATTGTGCCCGCAGGCGTGTCCGGCTCCACCGGGGACTCGCTCATCCCGCATCGGAACGGGATTCTGTGAGACCCCTCCCAGGGCGTCGTATTCGCCCAGCAATCCGATCACGGGACCGCCGTCTCCCCAGGTGGCGACAAAGGCAGTTGGCATACCGCCTACGCCAGCTTCAACGGAGAAACCCTCCGCCTTCAGAGCATCTGTGATATACTTCGCCGATGTCGTCTCATGAAGGGCTAGTTCGGCTGCTTCCCAGATTCTGTCCGACAGATCCACGAGGAAGGATCGTTTCTCATCGATATATGCAAGGGCTGTCTTGGCCTTTACCATGAAGTGCCTCACTTTCCGAATGCGTTCCCATCTAACAGGTTCGTTGCGATCGCACAATCACACCTTCTTTTTCCCAATTCGCCATTCGGGTGGGGTAACCCTCCGGCAAACCGGGAATAACAGCGCCATATGCAGGAAGGACATGGCGACTCCCCGGTGAACTGTCAGGAAGAAGGGTGTGCCAGCTGAGGCCCCCTACTGTCATAAAGGTCCATACGAAGGGAGATCTACGACCGTGAGTGCATTTGAAGCCCGTTTGCAGCGGATCAGAGAACACATGGTGAAGGAGTCCATTGACGGTCTGTTCTTGATGATGTCGAGTGATCTTCAGTACCTGACCGGGGTGCGCAGGCAACCCCACAACCCGACGGACGACGACAAGCACGGTGACGAGCTATACGGTGCCTTCATTACCCCGGAGTGCGGGCCCATCTTTGTTGTCCCTCGAATGGGAGCGAGTTCTTATGTTCGCAGTCAGTCCGAGGGCAGACCCTGGATCGAGGATATTGTGGTCATCGACGATGGAGAGGAGCCCCTCGCTGTTGCGCGTGATGTGCTGAGACGCCTGGGCGACCCGGTGAAGCTGGGAGTCTCGGGGCGCCTTTGGGCCAGATCCCTGTTTCTTTTGAAGGAGGCCCGTCCTGAGTTGGCGTTCGTTGATGCGTCTCCGATGATCGCCCGGATGCGTGCGGTCAAGGATGCCGAAGAGACCCGTGTCATGAAGGAGGCGGGGCTCATCACAGATCGGGTCTTTGCTGCGGTACTCAAACAGCTGAGACCCGGGATGACTGAGTACGACATTGCCCGGGAGGTCGACCACCAGGTGATCGTGTGCGGCGGGTCGGGGGTCTCCTTTCACACCGGCATCGTGGTAGGTGGGGAGGACATCTGCCGGATCCACGCACAGGATCGGAAGACGGGAGATACAGCCGTTGTGCCCGGAGCCTCCATTACCTTCGATTTCGGGGTCCTGTGGCAGGGTTATGCCTCGGACTTCGGGCGGACGATCTTCTGCGGCGAACCGACGAAGCAATACCGGGACTATCATGACCTGGTGATGAGGGCCCAGTCAGAGGCGATCGCCGTGATGAGACCGGGGCAGATCACCGCATCCGAGCTCAATCGTACCGCACGCCGTGTGATTGAGGATGCAGGGGCAGGAGACTATTTCACCCATCGGCTGGGGCATGGCATAGGCATCGATGTTCACGAACCGCCCTTTCTATACGAGCTGGATCACACCGTGCTAGAGGCGGGAATGTGCTTCACGATCGAGCCGAGCATCCGGGTTCCAGGTGGCATTGGGGTTCGGGTCGAGGATGTTGTGCAGGTCACCGAAGAGGGCGGGGTCTCCTTCAGCAACTTCAGCCGGGATTACCTGGTGATCTAGTTTTTGCCCTGGAACCGGATGAGTGATCTCTCAGCGCGATGATGTATATGCCCTCAAGGCACGGGAGGGATATCGCATCGGGGAAAACCTCGTAGGTTACGGGGAGTTGTATAGGGCTTCATCGCTGCAATTAAGGTGGTCAAGGGGCGCCC
>PXCI01000271.1 GCA_003566675.1 Clostridia bacterium | reverse complement strand
CGTGGCGGAGGTCATGCAGCTGGTTGCCCGGGGAGAAAAGCCCGTGCTCATCGCCGACGGGGCAGACCGGATCGGCGATACCACCCACGTGCTGCGGGAACTGCTGCGGCAGGGAGCTGAGAACTGGGCGCACCATGGGGTATATGACCCCGAAGCTGCCGCTGACTTGGAGGCGACAGCAAAGGTTGGTGATCACATCTCGTTGAAAATAGGTGGCTGGTACGGCCCCCATTCTGGCGAACCTGTTCAGATCAGCGGCACGATCGAGTTCATGGGGCGTCCCGAGTACGTACTGGTTGGGCCTATGCGCAAGGGGGCTAGGGTCAAGGACGGTTTTGTCGCCAGGGTTAACCTGGGCAACAATCGCCATGTTGTCATCTCGGATCGCACCAGAGGAGCCAACGATTCCAGTTCCCTGACGGCAGTAGGGATAGACGTAGACAGCCTGGATATCATCCCCATCAAGAGTAGGAACCATCACCGGGCCTTTTGGAGCCAGGTGGCCAAGGTCAATTTCCCCATTGATGCTCCGGGTTACCGAGAGGTTGTTGATCTGACCGAGCTTGAGTATCACAATATCCCCGACGACGTGTATCCCATCGGCGCCAGGTGGTGCGTCAAGAACGAGTAGGTGCCTGGAGGGCCTCCACCCTTGAGGTCCCCCACTTGTTAGATCAATTGAGAAAGGAAGGCCCCTGCACGGTTTCGGCGAATGGTGACTGCATCATCGCTCGACAAACGGTGCTGAACGATCGGACGTGAAGCCGGGTGTTGTCAGGTGTTCTGGGGGCGTGGGAAAGACAGCGAAGCTGCGGAGCCAGTAACGCATCCCAGCGAACACGAAGGGCCGCGAGGGGCGGAGGTTACTGGAATGTTGGGGCAATAAGAGGAGGTAAGGGGAGGCCAGGTAAAAGGCCCAGCCTCCCCCAGGTGGATGTTGCCAGAAGATCGATCTTGGTCCTGGGGCCTGGCCAGTCCCCAGCTCCGCTTGTTGCCCCCATCAGGAGGCGTTGGCCTGCAGTTTATGTAGGTATAGCGGTGAGCCATCGAGAAGACTCCCCTGTCAACACTGAGTCGAAGGCGGTAGTGCCCAGTGGTAGTCATCGCCCGCTGGGTGGGTAATCCAGGAATCATTTCTGCGGTATCAGATTTTAGGGATCCGCTACTTGGGCAGATCTCGCAGGTAGACTTCAGGTTTCATCTTAAGAAGGCGGATCAGTCTGCCAATAGCCCGTCTTATCCCTCCCAGCTGTCCTTCCGGGGACCTTGTTATGCCACACCAGAAGGTGTGACGATAGGTTATGATAAGCATGCGAGGGAAGAGGCTACTGGTGTTGCCCCCTTGCGAGCATCTTCGAAGAGAAGATCGCTGTCGTAGTGCAGCACTGGGACGGACGCTATTGTATATCAGTCGTCCATGGAAGGCATCTCTGAACAGAGAAAGGTGATACCACGGTGTTCAGCACATTCAGGCGTGATCTTCACGCCGCCCTGGAACGCGATCCCGCCGCAAGATTTTCACTGCAGGTGGTACTTCTGTATCCAGGCTTTCATGCCATCACACTTCATCGGTTGGCCCACCGCCTGCACCAGAGGGGCTTCTTCTGGCTTCCCCATTTCATCGCCTGCTTGAGTCGCTTTCTTACGGGTATTGAAATCCATCCTGCCGCATCCATAGGGCCCGGTTTTTTTGCTGATCATGGAATGAGTATTGTGATCGGAGCGACCAGTATCATCGGTCGGGATGTGACCATGTACCACGAGGTTACCCTGGGTGGAACGGGCCGTTCAACCGTGAAGCGACACCCCACGGTTGGCGATGATGTCCTGATAGGTGCCGGGGCGAAGCTCCTCGGTCCCATCGAGATCGGATCTGGTGCAAGGATAGGTGCAAGTGCGGTGGTACTGGGTGATGTTCCTGAGGGCTGTACCGTCGTTGGAATCCCTGCAAAGGTGGTTCGCCGTCCCGAGGAAGCGAGCCATTAAGACCCCAAAGTCAAGGAGGATAAAGGATGATCTGCAGAGACATATGCCGATTGATCGGGAACACCCCGATCGTAAGATTGACCCAGATATCTTCCGATCCCGGAGTTGAGATTCTAGCGAAACTAGAAATGCTCAATCCGTCTGGGAGTGTCAAGGACCGGGCGGCGCTGGGTATGGTGCAGCAGGCTGAAGAGGACGGGCTGTTGCAGGAAGGTGCCAACCTGGTCGAACCCACGAGCGGCAATACCGGCATATCGTTGGCCATGATCGCTGCCTCTAGGGGTTATCGTTTTGCGGCCACCATGCCCGAGAGCATGTCCCATGAACGTCAGACCATATTGCGACACCTTGGCGCCGAGCTTCTACTGACCCCTGCAGCGGACGGTATGCAGGGAGCGATCAGGGAGGCGGAAAGACTGGTTGAAACACATGGTTACCTCATGCTCTCTCAGTTCACCAATCCTGCGAATCCCGCCATTCACCGGCAGACCACGGCCCGGGAGATCCTGCGGGATCTTGAATCTCACGTGGACTATTTTGTAGTGGGTGTGGGAACGGGCGGCACCTTCACCGGGGTGGGGTCTGTCCTTCGGAAGGAGATATCGCACATTCGGCTCGTTGCCGTGGAACCGGCAGGTTCGCCGATCCTCTCCGGAGGCCAAGCTGGCAAACACAAAATACAGGGCATTGGCGCGGGTTTTATACCCTCGATTATGGATATGGCCCTCATTGATGACATCGTCACGGTGACTGATGAGGAAGCCATGGGCATGGCAAGGCGCCTTGCCGCGGAGGAGGGACTTCTGGTGGGCATCTCGTCGGGTGCAGCGGCTGCTGCGGCTCTGAAGCTGGGACGGCACATCGTTTCCGAGGGATTACCCTGCGGACGTGACGCAATTCGGATCCTGACGATCCTCCCGGATACGGGGGAACGATATCTCAGTGTCTTCGGCGGCCAGACCCAATAGCGGTTACGGAGTCATTGGACGGCACGAGCAGATCGTTCACACTCATTCCAGAGTTGCCGACATATTGGTGGAGAAGGATCGGTCGCCAGGACTGGCTCTGCTGGGGCCACAGGAGACCCGGAACATCGTCGATAGCATCGATAACCGGAGCGAAGATCGGTCCACACCTTGCTGGCCAACTGCCCATCGATCATTGGCACCAGAGGATCGAGGAGCCCTCGGGGATGCGGACCTGCATGTCCGGTGGTGAGGGGGACGGCGGGGGGTGACCCCGCCTCCCACCCATTCTACGAGTTCTTTATGCACAGGATTTTGCGAGCCTCTGCCGGCGTGGCAATTTCCCGCTGGCATTCGTGTGCGATGCGAACAGCTCGTTCCACCAGCTGGCGGTTGGTCGCCAGGACGCCGTAGGAGTAGAATATGTTGTCCTCCAGGCCCACCCGAACGTTGTTTCCCAGCACCGTGGACATCACGGTGACGGGCAGCTGATGACGGCCCACCCCAATCACGTTGATCAGTACCCCTTCAGGAACGCAGCTGTGCATGTGAGCGAAGTTTTCTGGCGTGAAGGGAAGGGCACCCTTTGCGCCAAAAATCAGGTTGAACAGCGGAGGGTCCTCCACTAGCCCCTTTTCATGCATCTCGATGGCCGCGTAGACGTGGCTGAGGTCAAAGCACTCGAGCTCGGGTTTGACATCGTACTCGCTCACCCTCTTCAGCCAGTACTCGATATCCTCCAGGCTGTTGATGAAGGGGCCCTGGGGGAAATTCGAGCAGCCGCAGTTCACACTCATCATGTCGGGACGCAGGTCGACGGACTGGATTCGGGTCTCCCGGGGGACGGGTATGCGGGCTCCGGTGGAGAACTGGACAATGATGTCACACCGTTCCCGGATCCCCTCGAGGCATTGCCGGAAGTATTCTGGGTCGTGCGATTGCCCCTGATCCTCGCTGCGTGCGTGAATGTGTACCACTGCTGCGCCAGCTTCCCAGCATTGGACGGTATCCTGTATGACCTCGTCAGGTGTGATGGGTACGTGGGGGGTATTCTCTTTGGTGGGTACTGCACCGTTAACTGCCGCCGTGATGATCATTTTTTGCATTGTGTTCCTCCTCCTCGGATCCCGCTCACTACACACTTTTTCGATTTGCAGAGTCAATTCCCTGCATAGGTACGAAGACGAGCGGTAGCTGAGCGGGTTTCGGGGTTTCTCTGGCGAGGCGACTGTTCAAAAAGGGATGTGTGACAGGCTGGGAATGCAACCCAAGGCCCTCCTCTGGCCAGGATTGAACGGTTTGACGCAGGGTTCGGGGATCGTGACAAAATGGGAGAGGTCATGTTCATCATGGTTTTGGTCCATCTGCAGGACAGTCCCTAGGGGAATCACCGGGGGCCGGGCTGCAGAATTTGCTTGACTGAGCATCAGGGCCTCATCGTCAGTTGGCTGAGTCGTTGTTTCAGAGGCCGAGGGCGGCTCGCTTAGCCATGATGTGTTCTTCAACAATTCAGCCAAGGTTCCCATCATCCTTCTGACAAGACTGTATGATGTAGTATGGGTCTTTGCACGACTCTTGCGCCAGGAATGAGAGCCCCGCAGTTAAGGAATCCTCCAGGCTGCGGGGAAGAATAGGGATGTTGCCTGGGAGCGAGGCCTATTCCTTCCAGCCGAGGAACCGGACCTCCAGGGCATGAACAAGCACGTAAAGCAGGGCAGACTTGATCATCAGCACCACCACGCTGAGCATGACCAGATCCATGCGGAAACCTGCCCTCCGTAGATGATCAGGTAGCCCAACCCGGCCCGGGACGAGATGAACTCACCCACGATCACTCCGATCAAGGTCAGGCTTATGTTGACCTTAATGGAAGACATAATGGTGGGCACGCTGGCTGGGAAGACGACTTTCCTGAGGATCTGCCCCTTGTTAGCGCCGAAGGTGCGGAGGAGTTTAACCCGGTTGGGGTCCACATCGCGAAATCCCGTGTAGACCATCATAATGGTGACAATGACGGAGATAGACAGGGCCATTCCGTATACGGAGAGGCTATCTCCGAGCCAGACGTAGAAAATCGGTCCCAGGGCGATCTTGGGCGTGCTGTTTGCCACCACAAGGTACGGGTCCAGAACCCGGGCGACAAAGGGAGACCACCACAGCAGTATAGCAACCAGCACTCCGAGTATAGCACCGGCAGCAAAACCCAGCATGGTCTCAACGAAGGTCACGGTGGTGTGATGCAACAGGCTCCCATCCCGCAGCATCCGGAGGCCCAGAGCCCAGATCTTGCTGGGCTGGCTGGTGAGGAAGTCGTTGAACCACCCGGCTGATGCTCCCACTTCCCACAGCCCGAGAGCAGCGATGAGTATGATCCCCTGGGTGAGGATGATAGCGATCCGTTGAAGTCTTCTTCTGCGCATGTACGCGCAGTGAAGGTTTTCCGTCTCTTCCCGGACGCCCTTTTCACTCAATTCCCGTCACCTCGTAGCATCGAGTGGTCGAGATCATCCCAGATCCTGGCGACGTAGGCTGACTGATCTTTGCCAGGGTCGTCTCGGTGTTCAGTGGGGATGTCATAGGAGCTCTTGATGGTTCCTGGTCTCCTCGACATCACCATGACCCGGTCGGACATGCTGACGGCTTCGTGGATGTTGTGGGTGACGAGCAGCACGGTCTTCTTCTCCTGCCTGAGAATGTCAGCCATCTCTTGCTGCAGTGTGAGCCTCGTCTGATAATCCAGCGCAGAGAGCGGCTCATCTAGAAGCAGGACCTCGGGATCCGTGGCCAGGGTTCGGATCAGGGCTGCTCGCTGTCGCATGCCCCCGGATAGCTGGTGGGGACGGTGATGCATGAACTCTCCCAGGCCGTATTCATCCAGCAGGTTCCGGGCCCTTTGCCGGGTCTGGACGTTCAGTCGACCCTGTACTTCCAGGCCGATGGTCACGTTGCTCAGGATATCCCTCCACGGAAACAGGTAGTCTTCCTGCAGCATGTAGCCAATCTGGCGTGTAGGGCCGGTGATTTCTTTTCCGTCCAGGGTGACGGACCCGGAGGTGGGGCTCACAAGGCCCGCCACCAGGGACAGCAGGGTGCTCTTGCCACAACCGGAGGGTCCGACCAGGGCTGCGAAGACCCCGTCCTCGATCTCGAGATTCACATCTTCAAGGGCTCGAGTCACGCCCTCTGTGGTGACGTAGTTCACGGAAACGTCTCTGAGGGTGACCTTCGCATGATCCGATTTCTCCTGGCTGGCGCTCAAGATATCACCCCTTTGTTGTACCGATCGCGGGCCTGGCCCTGATTCACGGTGCTGTGATGGTGTCGGTAGCCTGTTCGCCGAACTCGGTGACGATGATCGCGTCATAGGGAACACGTTCGTCTTCTTCCAGTACCTCCCCATCAATCATTACGTCCTGCAGTCTCTCAAAGTGAGAGGGGTCAACAACGGGGTTGGGGGCCCAGGAGCCCTGCTCCTTGTAGCGCTTGACGACGGATACCAGGTTCTCTGGGGTCGTGTCTGGGAAATGAGGTGCAAGGGATTCAGCGACTCGTTGTGCCTCTTCAGCGTGGACCCAGAGCATTCCCCGGTACAGGGCGTTGGTAAATCGCTGAATTACCCCGGGATTGCTGTCCATGTAGTCGGAGGTGCACATGTATACCGTGTAAGGTAGGGGGCCTCCCTCCACTCCCATGGAAGCCACCACATGGCCCACTCCCTGGGCTTCGAAGTCCGAGGGGATGGGCTCGAACAGGGTGACAAAGTCTCCCGTTCCAGATGCGAAGGCGCCCGGTATGGCGGCGAATTCGACGTTCGTTATGACCTCAACATCAACGTTAGGCTCGATGCCGTGCTGGCGCAGTACGTACTCCAGGACCATCTGGGGCATGCCTCCAGGACGCTGACCGAGGATGACACGGTCCCGCACGATATCCCAGTCGAAGTCCTCGATGGGTTCACGGCTTATCAGGAAGGAACCATCAGTAGCAGTCAGCTGGGCAAAGATGAGCAGTGGGTCATCGCTGTCCTGGTTATGGACGTAGATCGCGGGCTCGGGTCCCGCCAGGGCGATATCGGCCTGGCCGCTTATAACCGCTGCTGCTCCCCGGTCAGAACCCCAGGCGGTCCGGAGGTCGACATTCAAATCCTCATCTTCGAAGAATCCTTCGGTGAGGGCCACGTATTGGGGGGCGTAAAAGACGGAGTGGGTGACTTCAGAAAGCCGGACTTCTATGAGCTCCTCGGTTTCATCGCCAGGGGTCTCAGACGCATCTGCTCCGCAGGCTGTGACGGTCATTGCAAGGATGAGCAGTCCTACAACCAGCGCGAGGTGCCCTGGGCACACTGTGGTGAACTTCATTGCGGAATCATCCCCTCCATGATCTAGGTGGGTCGTTCTCTCATCTGCTGCAGCAACATATTATGCTTAGCTTGGAAAATTGCTCACCGGAGCAATGCGCGGCCGACGAGAGGAGAAGATGCGTGTTGACAGTGCCATCGGACCTAGGAGGAGGGGGGAGGATCAGGATTCGCGGGTCTTGTGCGTGCCCGATCAGGCAGAATGCGGGCCATGGACTGGGCGAACCGGGGTGCCCGGTCAAAGGAGAATACGCCGATCAATGCGGTGGTGATCACGTAGATCCCGCCCAGGAGGTTGAGGGGAGGGGGAGCCATGGCTGCGATGACCACAGAGAACTCACCTCGTTGAAGGAGGGAGAACCCGGAACGCAGGGCGACGCGGGGCGACAGCCCGTAGAGTTGTCCTCCGAGCCAACCCACCGCTATCTTCGCCAGCAGGGAATAGATTATGATTCCCACCAGCATGCCGGGATGGGGGATCGTGCCCTGCAGTTCGATGCTGGCGGCGAACTCCAGGAAGAAGAAGGGAAGCAGTAGATTCCGGAGGGGAAGGATTATCCGGTCCAGGTCGTCTATTCTTCCGGTCTCAGCCATCATCACGCCCGCGAGGAAGGCGCCTAGGACCTCGGACAGCCCGAGAGCCATGGCCAATCCAGCCCAGGCCAGGGCCACCCCTGCTGTCAGAAGGATCAAGTAGTCGCGGTCCACGTGGCGCTCGATGAATGCTTCCAGGCGACCGAAACCATACTTGGCGAAGACCATGGTGCCCACGATCATCAGTGCCATGTACAGTACCATGAGTGCGTACTCTCCCGCACCTGGCAGGGGACCGGCAGTGACGTTGCGCAGGAGCGATATCAAGATCGGAGCCGCGATGTCCTCGAAGACGAGCAGGGCCAGGATGAACTCGGCCTCGGGGTTCGCGAGTCGTTTTCGTTGCTCCAGGAGGCTGAGGGTGATCGATGAACTGCTGGCGTAGGCAATGCCTCCCATGAACACCGCGAAGGTGGGGTCAAAACCCAGGAGAAGCAGAATGCCGATCGTGCCCCCCATGCTCAGGGCGAGGTCCAAGAGCCCTCCCGTGAGGACGCGCTTGGCTATCTTGATCATCTTGCTCACGGGGAAATGCAGGCCCAGGAGGAAAAATAGCAACACGATGCCCACCTCGGCGAAGAAGTGGATCAACTCATTCCCCGTGATGAGGCTGCGCAGGAGGAGGCCGAGGGCCATGTAACTGACAATGGTGGGTAGACCCAGCTTATTCAGGGAGAAACTGGTTCCTCCCAGGATGAGAAGGGTCACCCCTGCTAAGAGGAGGAGAGGAAGGTTCATTTGCCTCCCCCAGAGCGGCAGAGCTCTTCCAGGTTCGCGACCTGGCTGGCATCGCCGATTACCATGAGTTGGTCGCCTGCCGCGATGGTCGTGTCCGGGTCGGGGGCTCCGGTGATTTCTTCCCCCCGGCTGATCCCGATGATCGTTGTCCCGGTTCTCTTGCGTACTTCGAAATCGGCTATGGTTCCCCCAACAATGGGTGAGTCTTCATCGACGCGGATCCAGTAAATGCGGACCGTGCCATGGGCCATCTGGATCCTCTGCTCGTTCACAGGCTGGAATTCTGCGCCCAGCAGCACAGCTCCGAGCTTCCGTGCCTCATCGTCGCTCAGGGTCACTGCTGCGAGGGGTTCGTCATCGTCGGGGTCAGCGAACATGAAGATCTCCCGCTCACCGCTGTGATGGATGATCACAACCAGGTGGGTGCCCTCCAGTTGCATGGTGTACTTCTTGCCCACCCCGGGGAGATCAGACGATGTGAGTACGGTCATGGGGTACCTCCCTTTGCGGAGAACGCACCTGATACATGCGAATACAACTGCAACTGCCGATGGTTCCCGCGCTTGTATAGTCTGCCGGTGTCATGGTTTCGCTACCCGGGAACCCTATCCCTTCCCTCTCGCGCAGGATTTCGTCTGCCAAGGATGAAAGATGAAAGATATGGGAGGCCCACATTCAGCCAGATTCTGTTGGGTGTCCCGGCCGAGGTGGGCTGGACAGCGGGTTTGGGATCCCGACGGGACGGCGATCCGGGGGCAAACCGTCGCTTCACGCCTCACCGCTGGCAAGATTGGGTGAGCTTGTGCGGAGGTGTAATGCTGACGATGAAGTGGTCCTTTTTCGATGTGCCGAAGTGTGAGGTTCTCTGGAAAGATCGTTTATTGACCTTCGATGGGTGGAATGGACAGTTTAGCTGGAATCCCCAGTATGATCAGCGGGTCAGGCGTTGGTTAGAAGAGACGTACGTGACGGGGGAGGGCGACAGAGAGGCCAGGGAGCGGCTAATGGCAACACTGCCGTCCTTTCTGGAGGAAATTAGATCCGAGGATGCCATGATGGACTTCCTCCGGGGTGCCTACCATCAGGATCCTGCCTCAACGATGTTGGGACGCGGTGGTGGGCCGTCCGGTCTGGACAGGGACCTGGATCCCTTTATGCGAACCCAGAGAGTGGCCGAGAGACAGGGGACCCCGGTTGACCCGGAGGAGATCGATGACGTGGTGGTCGGTCTAAAGCAGGTATTTGCTCGCATGTACCGTGGGTTGCTGCGGATGTTTCGGGGCGGCGGTGCATGACGGGTGGATCCTCTGGCCAACAACCTCCCACGCCTGGGCTAAAGAATTTGAGCCTTGTCGTATTGTTTTCAAGGGATGCAGGTGCCGCCCGGGCTGCATAGTTGGCACAGGTGCGACGGCATATTGCGGATAGTGTCTCTGCCTGGACCTGGGAATCCAACGACTTCATTCGTTGGAGGATGTCCGGAACTTCATTTTTCACATCACAGGACTTGATGTTGAGCTCACGAAAGACCGATTCGGAGAGCTTTTGAGAACCTCGCGGACGGAGGAATCTTCCTTTGCTTCTGTATGCATTATATAGCCCCGTGTGGCGACAGGCACTGATCCTGGCCTGGCCAATGATGCTCAGTCACATCTTCGCTACTGCCATGCGTACTACGGACATGATACTCATGGGGGCCTTTGGTCCAGCTGCTGTCGCCGCTGTTGGCCTGGGTGACGTCTGGGACCGCCTTGTTCTGCAGATCGGCCTTGGCCTTGGTGCCGGCAGTATTGCCCTGATCTCACAGGAGACCGGTGTTGATCGAAGGGACGGAAATCGCAGTGCTGACGTCGTGCTGACCCAGGTATTGACAGCTGGTGCTGTTGCTGGCCTTCCCTTCATTCTGCTGGCATGGTCAATACCTGGACAGCTCATCGGGCTGCTCGGACCATCTCCCGACGTGGTTGCATTGGCTGCCCAGTACTTGCAGATCGTGTTCTCTTCAGCGCCCTTTCGCATCATGAGCCTGATTTCCTCGCGGGCCCTCCAGGGTACAGGTGACACCAGGACCCCCATGGCTGTCGGTGTGGCCGCAAACGCTGCCAACATCGGCCTATCCATTGCGCTGGTCACAGGTTGGGGCCCTTTCCCTGAACTGGGAGTGCCAGGTGTGGGCTGGGGGACCGCCCTGGCTAACTTCCTGTCTGCCGGAGCTTTCATTGTTCTATTTTTGTTGCCCAGCACTTACCTCAGCCTGCGGCTTCCGCCGGGTGGCTGGGATCTTGCGGTGACCCGGCAGCTGCTCACGGTTGGGGTTCCCCGGATGCTGCAGGGTGGCTATCAGAGTATTATTGCTTTTCCCTTCAATGCGTTGGTTCTTCTCTTTGGAACAGAAGCTGCTGCCGCGTACCACATATCCATGCGAATTCAGCAACAGCTGATGGCTCCCATGGGCCGATCCTATGATACCGTTACCACGATTCTGGTGGGACAGAACCTGGGAAGAAGACGCCACGCAGAAAGCCGCAAGGTGGGCAAGGGTATGCTTTGGCTGGCAGCAGCCACCGTTGGACTTGTTGGGATCTGCCTGTTCGTTTCCGCACCCCTGGCCGTCAGGATATTTACCGACGATGCACCGACCATTGCGCACGGTGTGTGGTTTCTGCGGACGCTGAGCGTAGGAGCGCCGATCTTTGCTTTGCACAGTGTCCTGTCTGGCCTTCTGACCGGTGCAGGGGACACCCGGACCGGTTTCTATGGTTCAGTCATGAGTCAGACCGTCTTCATGCTGGGGCTCAGTTACGTGGCTAGCGTGGGGTTGGGGCTCGGACTCGTTGGTATCTATGCCGGGCTCCTTGCTGATCACATAAGCAGGACCTTGTGGGTTGCTCGTCGTTTCCGTTCAGGGATCTGGATCAAGGAGGCCGAGCAGATGATTGATGAACGGGGTCGGGGGCGCTCTAACGAGTGAGCATCGCTCCGGGCCGAGTCAACAGGAATCAGGATCACCGGAGGAGCCCCTTTGGTAGAGCCTGCG
>PXCI01000342.1 GCA_003566675.1 Clostridia bacterium | reverse complement strand
GTGCCGGTTCAGTTTCCCAACCCACTTCCATTTCCTTGCTCACGGTCTCCGTCGTCAAAAGCTGAGATCACGGGTGCTTACAGGAGTTGCCCGGCGGCTGCCTCAAGGGCTGCGTCGAGACGGGCGACGATCTCTGATATTTCGTCTCGGGTAATGGTCAGAGGGGGGCCGACGATGAATTGATCCCCCGTCGTCCCCTCTACCATTCCCGTTCCAGGATAGACGACGAGCCCTCTCTGCACGCACTCCTGGGTGACCCTTTCCGCGACAGACAGTGATGGAGCGAAACACTCCTTGCTTGTCTTGTCCCGCACCAGTTCGATGCCTGCGAACAGGCCCCTACCACGGATGTCGCCCACGATGGGATTGTCTTTGAGGATCTCGAGCTCCTCGAAGAGAACGTTGCCCATGTCCCGGGCGTTTCTGACCAGGTCATGCTTCTGCAAGAAATCCAGAACAGCGAGGCCGGCAGCACATGCCAGGGGGTTTCCGCTGTAGGTGAACCCGTGGCTGAATTGGCCCGAGCCTGCGACCAGGGCGTCCGCGATTTTGTCACTGAGGGCCACCGCTCCCAGGGGCGCGTATCCTGCGCCCATGCCCTTGGCACAGGCTATGATGTCCGGAACGATATCCCAATGGTTCATGGCGAAGATCTCGCCCGTGCGGCCGAATCCCGTCATCACCTCGTCGGCGATAAACAGCACACCGTACTGGTCACAGATCTGGCGTATCCTCTCGAAATAGCCATCGGGAGGAGGAACAGCTCCCGCGGCGGCGCCGACGATGGGTTCAGCGATGAAGGCCGCGATCGTTTTTGGGTCATTTTCCACGATGGCCTTCTCGAGCTCTCTTGCGCATGCAAGGTCGCATTCCGGGTGAGTGAGCCCCAAGGTACAGCGGTAGCAGTAGGCCGGAGCGATGAGAGGAAACTGTACGAGCATGGGCTCGTACTTGCGGCGTCGCGGGATGTGTCCGGTGACGGCCACCGCTCCCAGGGTTCCGCCGTGATAGCTGTGCAGCCTGGAGATAACCTTCCACCGGGTGGTGTCCATTCCCTCGGTTTCGAGGAAGAATGTCCTCGCCAGCTTGATCGCCGATTCCGTTGCCTCCGACCCTCCGGATACGAAGAACACGTGGTTGATATCCCCAGGTGTCAGCGTACGGATCCGTTCCGCCAGTTCAATGGTCGGACGGGAGGTGAAGCGGGAGCTGTGGGTGAAGGAAAGGGTCTTTGCCTGTTGATACATGGCCTCCGCAACCTCTTCGACGCCGTGGCCGATGTTTGCCACCATGGCTCCAGAACAGCCGTCAATGTAGGCCTTTCCATCTTCATCATAGAGGTAGATGCCTTTCCCGTGGGTGATCACAGGATAGTGACGGTGCATGTTTCTATGCAGCAAATTGCTGGTTTGAGATGATTTGTTGGCCCCGGAGACGGGCACACCTAGGTCCCCCTTCGCAGGCGAGTTTTCGTCGCCCCTTGTAGTTGAGGGGATATTCCTCACCGGATATAGGTATTCCTGCCCCACGCGGGGCTGCAATGCGGGTTTCCCGCGTTTCGTTTATCTCGCGGAGAGTATACGGGGATGAGCAGGCAGGGGAGAGCCGGCATTTGCCGAAGATCTGTGTATCTACACCGTTACGCCAGGGGCCATCCTCGGATACCCCAGATGCGGCGGGCTCCTGGATGCTGGGGAAGGAGGAGATATTCGTGAAGCGAAGCAGGCCCCGGATTGCTGTGGGCGGTTTTTCCCATGAGACCCACTCATTTAGTCCCGTCAGGACGACCCTTGAGGATTTCATGCGTCGTGCATCCGTTGGGCACGAGTTGATATTGCGGACACAGGGAACCCGGACAGGGATGGGGGGATTCATCGATGCCGCGGAAGACCTCGGGATCGAACTCGTCCCAATCCTGTCGGCCGGGGCCGGACCGGCCGGTCCGGTCACCCGGGAGGCTTACAGGACCATAAAGGAGACCATGCTCTCGGCGATCCGGAAGGCCCTACCCCTCGACGGGGTTCTATTGTCTTTGCATGGGGCCATGGTGGCCGAAGGACTCGAGGACCCCGAGGGAGATCTGATCGCCTCGATTCGGTCGTTGGTCGGTGGGGAGACCATTCTCGGCGGTACCTTCGACCTGCATGGCAACATCAGCCGGAGGATGGTGCGGGACATCGACCTGCTGTTTGCCTACAAGACCTATCCCCACGTGGATTCCTATGAGCAGGCGGTGTCTTGTGTTGAATCTTTTCTTGATGTTAGGGAGGGAAGGTTGAAGCCGACCCGGTTCGTCGAGAAGCTTCCCTGGATGCCTCACAGCATGAACATGGGGACTGACCGGGGTCCCATGGCTGAGATTGTGATGAGGGCCAGTGAGTGGGAAGAGAGCCCGGGGGTGGTGAACGTATCGGTTTTCGGCGGCTTTCCCTGGTCGGACACATTTTGCGTCGGTTTTACGGTGGTCGTCACAACGGACGATGATCCGGCGCTCGCAAGAGATGTGGCCCGAGATATGGCCCGTTTCTCCTGGGACCGGCGTGAACGGTTCACGGTGGACTGGATGCCGCTGGAAGAGGCGATGAGCGAGGCCGCTGG
>PXCI01000059.1 GCA_003566675.1 Clostridia bacterium | reverse complement strand
GAGGAGGTGGAGCGCAATCCGGCTCTGACCCTGGGAAGCGGCGCCGGGGTTCAATCGGCGCAGTTGCTTTCAGACCGGGGGATCCAGGTGTTGATTGCTGGCAATGTAGGTCCCAAGGCCGCCAGGGCCCTGGAGGCTGCGGGCATACAGACTTACCGCGCTAAGCATCGTACGGTGTCTGAGAACCTGGAGGCCCTGGAAAAGGGACAGCTGCAGCAGGCGCCGGATCCCACCGTGGGATCGCACTTTGGATCGGGACGCAGCAGACGCAGCTGAAGAGGACGAAAGAAGGGAGATGGCAAGGATGATCATCGCAGTAGCCACCCAGGATGGCGCGGTGGCAGCTCATTTCGGTCGCTGTTCCGAGTATACCATCGTAGAGGTAGAGGATGGATCCGTTGTTGACACGAAGACTGTGCCCAATCCGGGCCATGAACCGGGAGTACTCCCAGGTTTTCTGGCTGACCAGGGAGCCGAGTGCATGATAGCTGGTGGCATGGGGCCACGGGCACAGAACCTGTTTGCGAGACTCGACATTGATGTGGTCGTAGGGGCAACGGGTCCCGTTGATGCCGTTGTCAGAAACCATATCCGGGGATGCCTGGAGATCGGCGACGATCTTTGTGATCACGACTGAGGGTCGGCTGAAAGGTCAGCAGGGAGGTGATCGGCGATGCTTGGCATGGGAGCCTTGTTAAGGGATGGCCGCGGCGAACAAGGGCCGTTGCGACATGACCTCAATGGGTTGGACACCAAAGACTCGGATGGCCTCCCGGGAGAGGGCGCCGTGCGTCCTGGTACCCCGCTGCTCCATCGGTATGAGAGGGAAGGAGCGCGGCAGAGGGGTGACACAGCGTGTTGACGGTAGCCTGTGCTAGTGGAAAGGGCGGAACGGGGAAAACCACCGTCGCTACCAATCTTGCGATGGAGATGGCAAGGGAGAGTAAGAGCAAGATTCAGCTCTTGGACTGTGACGTGGAAAATCCCAACAGCCATCTCTTTCTGAAGATGGATCCCGTCGTTCGGGAAGAGGTCGAGGTACTGATACCCCAGATCAACGAGCCCCACTGCTCCCGATGCGGCCGGTGTGTCCAGGCATGCAACTTCAGTGCCCTGTCCTTGCTGGGAGAACACCTGCTGGTCTTCCCTGAGCTATGTCACAGCTGCGGTTTGTGCTCCTACATCTGCCCGGAAAGAGCCATTTCTGAAGTGGGACGTGCCGTGGGATTCATCCGGCGAGGGACGGCAGGGACCCTCGACTTTGTCGGGGGAGAGCTGAATCCCGGCGAAGCCATCGCAGTGCCTGTCATTGACGCCGTCAGGAAGGGGGCGTCCAATGATGCCCTGGTGATTATCGATGCTCCGCCCGGGACTTCCTGCCCAACGGTGGCGTCGGTCCAGACCGCGGACTTCTGCCTGTTGGTGACCGAGCCGACTCCTTTTGGGCTCAGCGACCTGGAGATGGCTGTGGGAATGTGCGATAAGCTGCAGGTTCCGGTTGGAGTGATTATCAATCGGTGTGATCTTGGTGACGGCAAAGTGGAGCAATACTGCCATTCGCGAAAGCTTCCCATCCTGGCCCAGTTCCCCTGGGATCGCAAACTGGCCTCTACCTATGCCCAGGGGGGATTGATCTCGGAGATTTCCCGATCATGGTCGGAGCGGTTCCTGAAGATCGGCCGAATGTTGAAGACAGCAGCCGGAAGGGGTCGTGGATGATGAACGAGTTGGTCATTCTCAGTGGGAAAGGCGGAACCGGCAAGACATCCCTCATTGCTTCCTTCGCGGTGTTGGCTGGGGGAAGCCTTGTCACTGCCGATTGCGATGTGGACGCGCCTGACCTGCATTTTCTGCTGCAGCCCCAGATCCAGGAAAAGCATGAGTTCATCGGCTCGAAGCTGGCATCAATTGATCTGGATCTGTGTTCCAGATGCGGCCTGTGCAGTGAGCATTGCCGGTTTGAGGCCATTGGTGATGACTTCACGGTGGATGGCTTGGCCTGTGAGGGCTGTGGATTGTGTGTGCACGTCTGTCCTCAGTGCGCGGTTTCCATGAAGGACGTTGTTTCAGGACACTGGTTTCGCTCTATTACCCGGTGTGGGCCCATGGTCCACGCGCGGCTAGGTTTCGGTGAGGCGAACTCAGGGAAGCTGGTCAGCAAAGTGAGGCAAGAATCCCGTAATCTGGCTGAACATGCCCGAGCAGATCTCATTATGGTCGACGGACCGCCTGGCATCGGTTGTCCGGTGATTGCCTCCTTGTCGGGAGCTTCAATGGCGGTCATCGTGACGGAGCCTTCTATTTCAGGCCTCCACGACTTGGAGCGGGTTCTGGATGTCTGCCTGCACTTTGACATCCCGGCGGCGGTCTGCGTCAACCGTTACGATCTCGATGTGACTTTCTCGAGCCGCATCCAGTCGTTGACCCGACAAAGAGATCTCGTGTTCTTGGGCCGTGTTCCGTATGACCCGGGAGTCACCCGTGCGATGGTGCACGGTCAGACTGTCATTGAACGTGGTCGTGGTCCAGCGGAGGACGGCATCCGTCAGCTGTGGTCCGAAATCCAGGCCCTCATCGATGGGCTACACGGAACGGAGACGTGACGCATGGCAAGACCTACATTGATAGATGACGCCAGTGAGATGCGATCATTGCTGTGGCCAGCGGAAAGGGAGGTGTAGGAAAGTCCACCGTGGCGGTCAATGTTGCCCGGGCCTTGGCCACCCGGGGTTACAGGGCGGGGATCATGCATGCTGACATCTATGGATTCACCGTACCAAAACTACTAGCGATACAGGGACGACCCGAGGCGAGTGAGAACGGCATTGAACCCATGGAATCTCAGGGCCTCCAGGTCATGAGCATGGGGTTCTTCGTGGACGACACCATGCCGTTGATATGGCGGGGACCGTTGCTTATAAAGGCTGTGGATCAGTTCGTCAACAAGGTCCTCTGGGACACGGATCTGGACTATCTTATCATGGATCTACCCGCAGGTACCGGAGATGTTCCGCTGACCGTAGCTCAAACACTAGCCAGGGCGTCACTGCTGCTGGTAACTCTTCCTGAGCTGTCTTCTATGAAGGTGGCAAGCAGGGCGGGGAATATGGCCAGGCAAACTGAAACCGAGATCATCGGTGTCGTCGAAAACATGTCCTACATGACCTGCCCAGAGTGTGGCGAGAGTTTCCACCCCTTCGTAAGGGACGGTGGCCAGTTGCTTGCCGAGCAGCTGGAAGTACCGCTGCTGGCCAGAGTTCCAATGGAAGCAGACCTGGGTTCCGACCGGGAGGGAGCAGGACTTCTCGTGGATAGGAGCGATTCTGCAGCCGGATCCGCCCTGCTCGAGCTTGCTGTTAGTTTGACCAGTGGGAGCTGATCTTACTTGACAAAGACGGAGAACGTGGTATTATTGAGGTAGTTATGAACATATGTTCATTACGAGGAGGTTCAAAATGCCACGGCCACCGAAGAGAAGGATGGTGGAATTCCTGCCACCCTGTGATCACTTCAAGCCGGCAGGTGTTCCCCTGGCGGAACTTGAGGAAGTCCAGCTGAGCGTCGATGAACTGGAGTCGATCCGTCTGAAGGATCACCAGGGTCTTGATCATGAGGCATGTGCCCAGCGCATGCAGGTCTCTCGATCCACATTTCATCGGATCCTGAGGTCAGCACACGAGAAGGTGGCTGCGGCCCTGACGGAAGGCAAGTCCGTGAGAATCGAGGGAGGTAACTATCGCCTGCTGGGGCGTCATCTATGCCGCCAATGTGGTGGGTTGTGGCGTGCCAGGGATGATGAGGCTTGTGATCCCATCTGCCCACACTGCGGTTGTGAGGATGTGGTGAAAGGGGTTCCAACTCACAGACGGCGTCGTCGGAACAGGAGTCACCGCCGGGGAGGATGGAGGTGATGATCAGTGCGGGAACTGGTTTGCGAGGCAAGAATGAAGCTCCGTGATGAGAACTACCGTCTGACCCGGCAGCGCGAGGCGATTTTCGAAGTCCTGGCGCGGCAGCCGAGGGTTCATTTTACTGCGCAGGAGATTCATGATGTCACCAGGGAGAAACACCAGATGGGACTGTCGACCGTCTACCGGACACTGGCGATTCTTGAGGAGATTGGCCTGATCAGGAAGTTGGATGTCGGTGATGGCGTGTCTCGTTACGAGTTTGACGGCGGAGATGCATCGCCCCATTGCCATCTTGTCTGTCTTCGTTGCGGAGGGGTCATGGAGGCATCGTGTCCCGCACCCGAAGAGATGCAGGTGATTTTGCGGGCGGACCGTTTCAAGATCTACGACCAATCTATGGTGTTTTTTGGATTCTGCCAGGGTTGTACGGAAAGTCCCTCGGCGCTTGTTGGGGGACAGCGTTGACGGCATCCACAGAGCAGTGAGGGAGGTGTAGATCATGGCAAGAGGCGATGGAACGGGCCCCAGAGGCTACGGACCCTTGACTGGGCGCAGCTTGGGCACCTGTGCGGGTAATGATCGTCCTGGATATCTTGTTCGCGCCTTTCAATGGGGTATGCGAGGGTTCGGTCGCAGATGCAGAAGCAGACTGAGACGTTTCAGGTAAGGAGGTGAAAGAAATGCCAAGAGGTGACAGAACAGGCCCTGAAGGTTATGGTTCCATGACGGGTCGTGGACTGGGTTGCTGCGCGGCGGAGGATCGTTCGTCGCACTTGGCCCATCGCCCCCGTCGGGGAGGCGGTTTCGGCCGTGGATGGGGCCGTCGCCGCGTGCATCGAGATGGAGGCCCGCCGAACGGGGAACGCTTCCCTGCAGAACCGGGTCCGCAAAGGACACAGGTTCTGAAGGAACATGCACAGCGCCTAAGGGAGGAAGCCGAATCGATTGAGAAAGAGATCGAACAGATGAGGGCGGACGAGATTGAAGACGAATCGTAAATACCCCGGAGGGCTGCCTGCAGTAGCCCTCCTTTTCAACGGTATCTGCCCGCCCTGATGGTATTGTATCACACTGCATTAGGGTTCCCGCTGCCTTGTTACAAGCCCTGAGAGACGGACCGAACATGCACAGGGTCGGAGGGTAGCGATCAAAGTGTTTCAGCTGATGATGACCGTCGCTGCAAGGTCAAAAAAGCAGAAGAACCAATTTCACAACAGGCCCTTGATCGAAATGAGGCGGACTGTTATCATGTGTGAATGTTGAGCCTGAGCGTCAGATCTCCTAGTTGCAACGGAGTAGCTGTTGTGCTATATTAAATGTCGCTTATTGCAGTGGTCTGTGCATTAGTTGCTGGCGTAGCTCAACGGTAGAGCAGCTGATTTGTAATCAGCAGGCTGTCGGTTCAAGTCCGTCCGCCAGCTCCAGAAGTTGTTGGAGAGGTACCGAAGTGGCCAAACGGGGCAGACTGTAAATCTGCTGGCATACGCCTTCGCTGGTTCAAATCCAGCCCTCTCCACAAATGCTTTATGAGTCGAGATTGACACAGCAACCCCCTGGTGCAACATGCAAGGGGGTTTGTTTTTGCGATGGAGGCGATCAAATTCCAGGTGCAGTACTTTGTGGTCAACCGCTCAAGGGACCGTGTCAACCCACGACAGAATCTTACCGAAGGGCGATCCGGCTAACCCACACGAAAGTTAACCCTAATCGTCATTGGCAGCTTCTGTGGTCTGGTCTGACTCGGGATCCCTTACGGGCCTTGCGGTGATTTTTTGCATGGGTAGGGTAGGCAGTAGTTCGCGTGGGAATCGAGGATTCGGTAGACTTTGAGCCACTGCCGTGCCCTGGGTCTGTCGAATCTTTCGTACCCCACGACATACTGGAGGTTCTTCTGTTCAACATGGGGGAGTCATTTTTCTTGTAGGGACAGTTCCGGCTGAAGTGAAGGCCTCTGTCCTTGGTGTAGGCCATACCGGTGTTCGGCCTGTCCGTATAGCAGCATCCAGTGTGCGGGCAGGGATGATTGATCGGTCAAGCTACTGGAAAGACCGTCTCTTACGCGAAAAACTAGCCGCAGTGGGCACGGCGAAAATGGCTCGTCAATGCGGGGACTTGACATGAAGGGGGTGCGAGGTTACACTGGACAGCGTTGTGAAGGGTCTGGAAGGTGACTCTGTTGACTTTGAGACGGTTTTCAGTCATAATTTCCTCTGGAGGCTGTAGACACACCTTCTAATGCTAAACGTGGCATCCTGGAAGCCTGGTGCTTCTGGGAAATAGGGGAGGCCATGCAGGATGGCAGGTTGTTTCTGTAGATCTGTACGCCTTCGCTGGTTCAAATCCAGCCCTCTCCATAGAGATCGCGGGGTGGAGCAGTCAGGTAGCTCGTCGGGCTCATAACCCGGAGGCCGTGGGTTCAAATCCCACCCCCGCAACCACATTTTTGCCCCAGGTGATCGGTTCAATCATCTGGGGTCTTTTTTTTGTGTGCCACATTATGCCTCCCATCTTGCAGTGCTCTGGCGACATCATGTAAAATATAGACGATTTTGTGAACACACCCACGGATCGGCGGGAGGTCATTGAAAGATGGCGAAGGAGAAGTTTGAGCGCACGAAGCCGCATGTTAATGTGGGTACGATCGGTCATGTAGATCATGGCAAGACGACATTGACGGCAGCGATGACGTTGTGTCTTTCGCAGCACGGTCTTGCAGAGTTCACGTCCTTCGACGACATTGACAAGGCTCCGGAGGAGCGCGAGCGTGGTATCACGATAGCGACGGCTCACGTGGAGTACGAGTCAGAGAGGCGGCACTATGCCCACGTGGACTGTCCGGGTCATGCGGACTATATCAAGAACATGATCACGGGCGCTGCCCAGATGGACGGTGCGATCCTGGTGGTATCGGCAGCGGATGGTCCGATGCCGCAGACGCGGGAGCACATCTTGCTTGCCTACCAGGTTAATGTGCCGGCGATCGTTGTGTATCTGAACAAGGCGGATATGGTTGACGATCCCGAACTGATCGAATTGGTGGAGTTGGAAGTGCGCGAGTTGCTGGACGAGTACAAATTCCCCGGAGATGAGATTCCGGTGATCGTGGGTTCGGCATTGAACGCCCTGGAGTGCGGTTGTGGTGCCGCGGACTGCGAGTCCTGTGGTTCGATCCTTGAGTTGGTGGATGCGGTGGATGAGTATATACCGACTCCGGAGCGGGATGTTGATTTGCCGTTTTTGATGCCGGTCGAGGACATCTTTACGATCACAGGTCGTGGAACAGTGGCGACGGGCCGGATCGAGCGTGGCAAGGTCCGGGTAGGTGAGAGCGTGGAACTGGTGGGCATGGCAGATGCCCCGCGCCCAACGGTCGTGACCGGCGTGGAGATGTTCAGGAAGTTGCTGGATGAAGGCCTTGCTGGAGACAATGTTGGTTGTCTGCTTCGAGGTGTGCCGAAGGAAGAGATCGAGCGAGGCCAGGTTCTGGCCAAGCCGGGCAGCATTAAGCCCTATCGTGACTTCATGGCCGAGGTCTATGTTTTGACGAAGAATGAGGGAGGCAGGCATACGCCCTTTTTCTCGGGATACCGTCCCCAGTTTTATTTCCGCACGACGGATGTGACGGGAGACATCGGACTTCCCGAGGGCGTGGAGATGGTGATGCCGGGCGACAACATCCAAATGCGGGTGCAGCTGATCACCCCCATCGCGATTGAGGAAGGTGTTCGTTTCGCAATTCGTGAAGGCGGACGGACCGTGGGTGCTGGCGTCGTCACATCGATTAACGAATGAGGAGAGCATGACTGTTGTGGAAAGGGAGGGACATCCATGGCTGGACAGAAGATTCGAATACGATTGAGGGCTTTTGACCACGAGATTCTTGATCAGTCCGCTGATCAAATTGTCGGTACAGCGTCCCGTACGGGCGCTAGAGTGTCCGGCCCCGTCCCGCTGCCCACGGAGCGCTCGGTGTATACCGTACTGAAGGCTCCAAACGGGGAGAAGGATCTTCGTGAGCAGTTTGAGCTTCGGACGCACAAGCGGCTCATAGATATCCTCAATCCGACACCTCAGACGGTCGACGCCCTGATGCGCCTTGATCTGCCTTCGGGTGTGGATATTGAGATCAAGCTATAGAAATCGACCGATGGGAGGTGGCCCAATGGGCAAAGGGATCCTGGGCAAAAAGTTGGGAATGACGCAGGTGTTCGATGACGAGGGAAGCGTGGTGCCGGTGACGGTCATCCAGGCGGACTCGTGCGTCATCGTTCAGGTCAAGACACAAAAGACGGATGGATACGATGCCGTGCAGATCGGTTTCCAAGAGAAGTCAGATCGTGCGGCGAACATGCCGGAAAAGGGTCATTTTAAACGTGCGGGTGTTGAGCCGCGGAAATACCTGACGGAATTTCGCGGAGATTGGTCCGGAGCGGAACCCGGAGAAGTGGTCGGCCCTGATGTGTTCTCCCCCGGTGACCGGGTCAAGGCCAGTGGTATTTCTCGGGGGAAGGGCTTCGCTGGTGCGATCAAGAGGCACGGATTCAGTCGTGGACCGATGACTCACGGGTCCAGGTATCATCGCGGACCTGGTTCTCTCGGTGCCTCGGCGTCGCCTTCGCGCGTTCTGCCGGGCCGCAAATTGCCTGGCCGTATGGGTGGTGGCAGGGTGAGCGTTCGTGGACTCGAGATCGTACGCGTTGACCCCGAACGGGGCCTTCTGCTGGTGAAGGGTTCGGTTCCCGGCCCCAAAGGCGGAGTAGTCCAGATAGAGCAGGATGGAAGTTAAGTGAAGAAAGGGGGCGAGATCGTGTCGACAGTACCCCTTCGTGATAAACACGGCAATGAAGTGGGACAAATCGAAATCCGTTCCGATGTGTGGGGTGGAGAGGTCAATGAGGCCTTGCTTCACCAGGCGGTGGTCACGTACCTTGCCAATCAGCGCACCGGATCTGCCTCGACTAAGGGCAGGGCAGAGGTTAGAGGCGGCGGGCGGAAACCCTGGCGCCAGAAGGGCCTGGGACGGGCCCGTCACGGAAGCATCCGTTCACCGATTTGGACCGGGGGCGGAGTGACCTTTGGGCCCAAGCCGAAGGATTATCGGAAGTCCATGAACAAAAAGGCTCGGCGCAGTGCCCTAAGGTCGGCGCTCTCGGCAAGTTGCGAAGAGAATGCAGTCATGTTCCTGGATGGCCTGGATCTTTCAGCACCGAAGACCCGTGAACTGGTTTCGGTCCTGGAGGCTCTCGGGCTTGTGGGTACCAAGGTGTTGATCGTGATGCCAGACCGTGATGAGAAGGTGTATCTGTCCGCGCGCAACATCCCGGGTGTGAGCGTGGCTCGGGCACAGGATCTGAACGTCTATCAGGTGCTCAATTCAGACAATCTCCTGGTATTTGGTGATGCTGTACCGATGATCGAGGAGGTGCTGGGGAATGGCTGACCCTAGAGATATCATCGTCCGGCCCCTGATCAGTGAACGAAGTATGTTGGACATCGAACAGGGCAAGTACACATTCGTCGTTCATCGTCGCGCTAATAAGTTTCAGATTAGGCAGGCGATCGAGGAGCTCTTCGGAGTCAAGGTGGAGAAGGTCAATACCATGCGTATGCTTGGCAAGATGCGTCGGATGGGAGCCTTCCAGGGGCGACGTCCAAACTGGAAGAAGGCCATTGTTAAACTGGCACCAGGACAGGAGATTGATGTCTTCGAAGGTATGATGTAGTGGCGTATTGATGGAGGTGAGCAGATTGCCGATCAAGAAATTCAAGCCGACTTCCCCGGGAAGGCGACATGCAATTTTCAACAGGCCCGAGGTTAGCAAGGAGGGGCCGGAGAAGTCACTGCTGGCCGGCAAGGCCAAGAGAACCGGTGGACGTAACAACACCGGACGCATGACCGTGCGTCACATCGGTGGAGGGCATAAGCGGCTGTATCGGATCATCGATTTCCGGCGTGACAAGGACACTGTTCCAGCCAAGGTTGCCCGGGTGGAGTATGATCCAAATCGCAGTGCCAACATCGCCCTTTTGCATTATGTCGACGGCGAAAAGAGGTACATCCTGGCACCCCTCGGCCTGAGACCGGGAGATGTGATCGAGTCCGGTCCGGATGCAGATATCAAGCCTGGCAATGCGTTGCCTCTCAGGGCCATTCCCACCGGCACCGTGATCCACAACGTGGAGCTGAAACCTGGTCGGGGAGGGCAGTTGAGTCGGGCAGCAGGAGCTGGAGCCCAGCTGGTCGCCAAGGAAGGGAATCTGGGGCATGTGCGTCTGCCTTCGGGAGAGACCCGATTGGTGCCTCTGGACTGCCGCGCTACAATAGGCCAGGTCGGAAATGCCGAACACGAAAACCAGGTCAGCGGAAAAGCTGGTAGGAGCCGCAGGATGGGCATACGGCCGACCGTCCGCGGTACGGTTATGAACCCTGCAGATCATCCCCATGGGGGTGGCGAGGGTAAGTCTTCCATCGGCCGGCACCCGGTAACTCCGTGGGGCAAGTCCGCTAAGGGTAAGAAGACTCGGAAAAAGGGCAAGTACTCTGATAAGTACATTGTGCGAAGGCGCAAGAAGAGGAGGTGACCCTCCCTTGGGTAGGTCATTGAAGAAGGGCCCGTATGTAGATGAGAGGTTGCTGCGTCGGATCAGACAGATGGAGGACAGGGGCGAGAAGCAGGTCCTTCGCACCTGGTCTAGAGATTGCACCATTGTGCCTGACATGGTTGGCCACACGATTGCGGTCCACGATGGACGGCGGCATGTACCCGTTTACATCATCGAGGACATGGTAGGTCACAAGCTGGGAGAGTTTGCTCCCACCAGGACTTTTCGGGGACATGGACACCGATCCGAGCGCACGGTGAAGGTGCAATAGAGGAGGTTGAAGGGGACATGGAGCAAAAGGCGAGGGCCTCAACACGGCACGTTAGAATAGCACCGCGCAAAGCAAGGGCGGTGATGAATCTCGTGCGGGGGAAGCCTGTTGCCGAGGCGTTGGCGATTCTTCGTCACACTCCAAGGCGCCCGACGGAAGTCATCGAAAAGGTGCTCAATTCCGCCATTGCAAACGCAGTGAACAATTTCGATCTGGACGAGGATATCCTTTATATAGCAGAGGGTTATGTGGACGAGGGTGCCACCATGAAGAGGTGGAGGCCCAGAGCTAGGGGTCTTGCTGCACCCATATTCAAGCGTACCAGCCACATTGTGATCGCTGTGGCAGAGAGGGAGGAGGTGTAGGTTTGGGTCAGAAGACACACCCCAAGGGTTTTCGGCTGGGCGTCATAAGGGATTGGGATTCTCGTTGGTTTGCAGACAAGGACCGCTTCGCGGACCTGGTCCTCGAGGATTACCAGATTCGCCGCCACATCAAGACGAACATGTATGACGCGGGCATACCGCGGATCGAGATCGAACGAGCGGCTGCACAGGTCAAGATAACGGTACACGCAGCCAGGCCTGGTATGGTAATCGGGCGCGGTGGTTCATTGGTAGAGGGCCTCCGGCGAGATTTGGAGAAAATGACCGGAAACCAGATGAACCTCCGTATTGTGGAAGTTAGTAGACCGGATACCAATGCCCAACTGGTGGCAGAGGGCGTGGCGGAGCAGCTGGTGCGCAGAGTATCTTTCAGGCGTGCAATCCGCCAGGCCATTCAGCGAGCCATGCGAGGTGGAGCTAAGGGTTGCAAGATCATGGTGTCCGGCCGTCTCGGTGGTGTTGAGATGGCAAGAAGAGAGTGGCAGGCAGAGGGTTCGGTCCCGCTGCACACGCTTAGGGCGGATATCGATTACGG
>PXCI01000178.1 GCA_003566675.1 Clostridia bacterium | reverse complement strand
TCGCCGACGACCTTGTAGCTGGATTTCTTGCCGAAGGGCGGATTGGTCAGTACTACGTCGAAGCGATCGCCGGGGTCGCCAGCCAGGGCGTCGCCCTGGGACACCGGGCTACCTTCATCACCGATACCGTGCAGGTACAGGTTCATGGCGCACAGGCGGACGACTTCGTCGACGATGTCCGTGCCGGTGAAAGCGCTGTGGCGCAGCTTGCGCAGTTTGTCGCGGTCCTGGCTCTGGGTTTTCATGTGCTCGAAGGCGGCCAACAGGAAGCCGCCGGTGCCGCAGGCCGGGTCACACATGGTCTCACCAATTTTCGGGTCGACGCATTTGACGATGGTTTCAATCACCGGGCGCGGGGTGAAGTACTGGCCGGCGCCGGACTTAACTTCCGAGGCATTTCGTTCCAGCAGGCCTTCGTAGATTTCGCCTTTGACGTCCACGTCCAGGCCGATCCAGGGGCCTTCGGTGTCGATCAGACTGACGATGCGTTTTAGCTTGGCTGGGTCGGAAAGCTTGTTTTGCGATTTGCGGAAGATGGTGCCAATCAGGCCGTCTTCTTTGGCTAGGTTTTCCAGCGTACGGCGGTATTGCAATTCCAGTTCGTCGCCGTCCTTGCCGACCAAGGCATTCCAATCCCACTTGTTTGGGATGGCCGAGGGCTCGCCCAGCAGGGCTTCGCGCTCCTGGTCCATTTTCAGGAACAGCAGGTAGGTGATCTGCTCGATGTAGTCGCCGTAGGAAATGCCCTGGTCGCGCAGGACGTGGGCGTAGTTCCAGACTTTGGAGACGAGTTGTTCGTTGGTCATGTGGTTCCTTGGCGTCTGTCGGCGAATCGGATCCCTACCTAAAGGTGGCGCGGTGCGTCCATTCGCTGGTGAAGAATACGAATCACCGCGATACCGTAATCCTCGGTTCGAAAGTAAATGAAGTGTCGTCCTGACGGACCTCGCAGATAGCCGGGGCGGATGTGGCTGCAATTCTGGGCTGCACCAGGTGCTTCCGCCAAGCTTGCGCAGGCTTTTTTCCAGCGCCTGTGTGTATTGAACGGCCTGCGCCAGGCCCCACCGCTGCGCGGTATAGTCGAATATCCCATTCAGGTCGTTCCGGGCCGCAGGGCTAAGCCGAAACTCAGGCACCTGAGCTTCAACCCTTGTACTGAGCGATCTTGTCGTGCAGAAAGCCTCCGAAATCGAAAGCTTGTGGCGCTCCGCTGGCCTCGCCTTCGATCAGCGCCTGACGAATGGCCTCCACGCCAGCATTCCGGTCTTGCTCACGTCGAATCAAGTCGCGGATCAGTTCGCTGTCGTTGGCAAACCGACCGGCGCTGACCTGAGATGTAATCCACGCATCCTGTTGATCGGTGACGGTAATGGTTTTTCGAATTGTTGCCATGAACTACTCCTAGCATAAAAAGCTTCAATAGTATGATCTTATCATACAAATAGCGCGTTTTAGTGCCTTCACCATTTCTGTCGAAGCCCTTTAAGCGGTGGCGTTTCTGCGCGTTTTGCCTTTGCCGACGGGCTGGGCGGCGCGGATGCGGGCCAGCAGTTCGCTGGCGGGTTCGTCGTTTGGGTCCTGGGGGACGAGGCGGCCGGCGAAGGCCTGTTTCAGGATGGATTGTCGCAGGGCGGTGGGTAATCCCCCCGAAAACTAACGGAGCGGAAAGGTAGAATTTTCTCGTAATCCTTCACGAAGGAGATTCTGCATGAAGAAGTCACGATTTTCGGACAGCCAAATCCTGGTGCTCCTCAAGCAAGCCGAATCGGGCGTCCCGGTCCTTGAGTTGTGCCGGGAGCACGGCATCAGCAGGATGCTCGCTCGAACGTGGAAGTCGATGATGATTGCCTGGTGAGCTCAGTCTATCTGATCATGCATAAAGGTCGGATATTTGATCTGTATCAATATCAAAGATGCATTAAATGCTTACAGTGAAGGGTTCCGTGATTTGCGGTGGCTTTCAAACGCTCCAGCGAGCCAGCCGGGTTACACCGGTGGTCGTTGACAGACATTTTGTCCAGAACAATCAGGAGGGCAGGAACAAAACCAGCTGAGTCTCCATATAACTACTATTACGGGAGCAAACTAATGAAAAACCTGAAATTGAGCTACAAGCTGCTGCTGTCATTTCTTGCGGTCGGCATCGTGCCGATGCTGGTGGTGGCAGTACTTTCCCTGAACCGTTCTGCCGATGCCTTGGAGGAGGCGGCGTCCAACCAGCTCGAATCGGTTCAGGCCATCAAGCGCGGCCAGATCGAGGCGTTTTTTGAAGAGCGCGAAGGTGATCTCGCCGTGCTCACCGAGACGGTTGCCGCACTGCGCAACTCGGTGGGCGACGGAACCGAAGGTCCCGAAGCGATCCGTCAAGCACTGGCCGGTCGCTACGACGACTTCTTCAAGGATTACCAGCAGGCCTACGGTTACTACGATCTGTTCCTGATTTCCCCAGAGGGCGAGGCTTTTTATACGGTTGAGCGGGAGGCTGACTACCAGAGCAATTTGCTGACCGGGCAGTTCCGCTCCAGCGGACTCGGGCAACTGGTTCGCCGTGTCCTGGAGGAACGGCGTTTCGGGCTTGCTGACTTCGCCCCGTACGCACCCTCCAACGG
>PXCI01000334.1 GCA_003566675.1 Clostridia bacterium | reverse complement strand
CGGCGGGTAGGTATCTCTGATCGCCTGGAACGCTTCCGTCCTGCATCGCAGGCTCCCGATCAGTGAACATCCCACGGCTGGACTCGGATCCTTCTGATGGATTGCTCGCGAGATGAAAGGGGTTTAGCGAGCGGCAGCAGTTTCTCAGGCATCTCATGGCCAGGGGCAGGAGAAGCTGGGCCACAGGTAGTAGTGTTCTATGCGGTAGGGTAGGATTTGAGGTTAATGACAGGCGGGTATGAAGACAACGCACCGTTACGTTCGGTTGTGGGGACACAATGGGGGTGACGGCGCAGTAATAGCCCCGAGGCATTGTGAACCTGGGGTGGATCGCGATCGAAACACTCACGGACGAAAGGGAGAAGTCCTATGTACAGGTTGGGCGATTATGAGTTCAGTCTTCGTGAACTCTCGGGAGCAATGGGCGATTTCGGAACCCTGCTTCCCATCGCCGTCGGCTTCATCGTCGTGAACGGAATGCACCCGACAGACTTCCTGGTCGTCTTCGGCGTCACCAATATCGTCACGGGTCTCATCTACCGGGCACCCATGCCCCTACAGCCGATGAAGGCCATCGCGGCAGTCGCCATTGCCGGCAGCTGGGCTCCTGACCTGATCTCCGCCACGGCCCTGTCTATGGGCGTGTTCTGGCTGTTATTAAGCTGCTTCTCCCAGGTGGAGGATGCTCTGAAAAGAACACCCGAGTCCGTGATCAGAGGAATCCAGCTCGCCCTGGGCATCAGTCTCGGGTGGACGGGTTTGCAGATGATACTGCCGAATCGGTGGTGGATCGGCCTCGCTGCCCTCGGCATCATTGGCTACCTCAGCCGCGGAAGACGCCGGAATCCGGCTGCCCTGGTTGTCTTCGTCCTGGGAATGCTAATCATGCTGTACGACGGCACCCTGGAGTATACGCCTGCAGATCTTGCCCTGCCTTCTCTGCAGCTTCCCGATCCTTCCCTTGCATGGCAGGGAATGCTGCGGGCTGGAGCCGGGCAAATTCCCCTCACCCTTAGCAATGCCGTAGTAGGATGTGCAGCGCTACTGAGAGAATATTTCCCCCACAGGGACATTTCAGAGAGGCGACTCATGCGCAATATGGGGGTAATGAATGTTCTTGCCTCTCTGTTCGGTGGTTTCCCCATGTGTCACGGTGCCGGTGGGTTGGCCAGTCAGTACTATTTCGGCGCAAGAACCGGAGGGGCAAACATTCTCGAGGGAACCCTGGAAATCCTGCTTGGGGTCGTCTTCGGGGCGACTCTCCTGAGTTTCTTCTCCAATTTCCCCATGCCCATCATCGGTGCGATGATGGTTGTCGTGGGCATTGAACTCGGCAGGTTCTCACAGACACTGCGTTCACCAGCCTGGCCCGCGGCGGGCGTCACGGTTGCGCTGAGCCTCATTTTTAACCTGGGTGTCGGCTTCGCCGGAGGTTTAGCTACCGAACTCTTGATTCAGCGAAGGCTCCGGGGCCGCAACCCGAATCATCCGGGCTGCATCCGAGGCGAAGATATTGTCCGAAATGACGATTCATGATCGTTCCGCTAACTAACCAGTGCAAGGCCAATCGATCCCAGGAGGGTCAGCCAGTGGAACACATCATACTGCTCGATGTCGGCAGCACAACCACCAAAATGTTCTACCTGCAAAAACAGGGCAACACCTACTGCCTGATGGGGCGTAGCCATTCTTCTACGACGGTTGAACGGCCAACAGAGGACGTGATGGCGGGCGTGGACGAGGCGTTTACGCAGCTAGCCAAGACCAATGGGGTGATTCGCGAACTCGAAAGCCAAGACCAGATCACCTGGCTGGCGACCTCCAGCGCCGGCGGCGGCCTGCAGGTGGTGGTGGTCGGCCTTGTAAGGCACCTGAGCGCAGAAAGCGCTAACCGGGCTGCCCTCGGTGCCGGAGGCATTATTCTGGATGGCATCGCTTCCAATGACGGACGGTCACCCATGGAGCGGATCGACCGAATCCGGCAGCTTCACCCGGACCTCGTCGTTTTCTCTGGCGGCTTTGATGCCCAATCCGTACAGCCCCTGGTGAACATGGCCGAGATCATCAGGCGAGCCCTTGCGATGCGTCGATCAGATGAAGACCACCTCTGTCCCGTCATCTTCGCCGGAAACACCGGGGCACAGGCACTTGTGAAGGAGACGCTCAGGGATGATGCCCTGGTGGAAGCGGTCGCGAACGTTCGGCCCAGGCCGGACCGCGAAAATGTCGCCCCCCTGTCCGCTGCCATTGAAAGCAGCTTCATGGAACACGTTATGGAGCGAGCACCGGGATATCGGGGCCTGAAGGAAAGGACCAGTGGCAACATTCTCCCGACGCCCAGGGCGGTGGGCCAGATGGTGACCGACTACGCCGGGGCCACCGGTCTTAACATCCTGCTTGCTGACATGGGAGGAGCCACCACAGACATTTTCACCGTCACGGAAGGGCACCTCCACCGTAGCGTGAGCGCCAACCTCGGCATGAGCTACAGCATCCGTAATGCTCTGATTCGCGCAGGCAGTGAGCGGGTAATGCGCTGGCTGGACCGCCGTGCATTCGACAAGGAAAAGGTCCGGGACTACATCAACAACAAGATGTGCCACCCAACCCACATCCCCCAAACCGAAGCAGAACGCCTCGTTGAGAGAGCCGTTGCCCGCGAAGTTCTGGCCCTGGCCCTGCAGGACCACCTCAGGGACGCGCCCACCGCAATCAAGAAGGTGGGTATTCTCCCCGGGATGGAGGACCATATCCGCGGAAGGATCCAGAGCACCCTCGATGTCACGGATACCGATCTGCTGGTTGGTTCGGGCGGCTACTTTGCCCACGGTGGAGATGCCCGGGACCTGGCACTGACCCTGATTGACGGCCTGGGGCCCACCGGCGTGACCATCCTCGCCGTCGATCCGATGTTCATCACGCCTCACCTCGGCCTTCTGCTTCAGGTGTTGCCCCCCGCCGAGGTCCGAGATCTGTTTGAGCAGCTCGCGCTTCGCAGATTGTGCGTCCTGATTCGCCCCGGAAAGCCCCAGGACCTGAAGATCCGCTTCAGCGACGGCAGGGTGAGTCAGTATGCACCGGGCGACATCTACTTCGAAGCCCCCGATGAGGCGGAGCAAATCACAGGAATCTCTGGGATCTCTGTGAGCAGGCCCGCCGTTTTGCAGCTGCCGCAACTCGATGAAAACACGGGGTTCAACCTGATCGTCGATCTGAGGGAGAAGATAGAGCCCATGTCGGCACCGGTATCTTTCAGCTCCTTTGACAACGCCTCACCCCCTGTGAATACGGAGGTCACGTACCGCATACCCCTACCCGAAGATGCGTCGGTTTCGGTGAAGGAGGGACAGGAGGTTCGACCCTCAACGGTACTGGCGATGAGCCGAGATCATGTCAGCTTTCCCTGGTACCTGTCACCCTGCCCAACATTGAGGGTTGAACCCGAAACATTGCCCGCAGTCATGCTCAAAAGAGTGGGCGACCGGGTGGCAAAGGGAGAAGTCCTCGCCTCTGCCCGGGTTGGCGCAACCATATATGAGTACAAGGCCCCGGTGAGAGGCCAGATCACCAACATCTCTTCGGATTCCGGGCGAGTTGTGATTGAGGAGCAACTGGACGAACGGGAGGCAGCCATCAATGTAGCCGGGGATTTGGGCGTCTCGAAGGATCAGGCTGAGCAATACTTGCGGGTCAGGATTGGGGATCGGGTGCTCGAAGGGACGATCCTGGCCTCGCCGCACCCCGGAGGCCTACTTGGGCTCTTTGCGAAAAAGGCCACGGCGCCTCTGTCAGGAACCATCACATCGATCGAAGACGGCACCGTGATAATCTCACGGCAAGGTCCCCGGAAACGCCTGCGGGCCGAAACCTACGGCAAAATTGCCCGGATCAGCGAACGGGAGATTGCTGTGACAGGACGCGGTTGGAAAATCAATGGGGCCTATGGCGTAGGGGGTCGGGTGGCTGGAACGCTGCAGATCTTGGACGAGATCCGCAATGGATCAGACGGGGTTATCTCGGAGCAGCACTCCGATGCAATCGTGGTCCTGAATCGTACCTTGACCTGGGCCCTGCTGGAGCAGGCACAGGAGATGGCAGTGAAGGGCATTGTGGCACCGCGCGCCACCGGGAGGATCTTGGACGAATATTTTGAGGACCCATCCTGCGATGCAGGCCCCGGTGAACGGCGACCGCCCCTGAGTATCTGCCTGCTGAAGGGTTTCGGTCATCTCGGGACCCTTCCGGAGAGAACAGCCACGGTGTTCGAAGAACATAGGGGTGGGCCGGCCGTCCTGGAGGGGATTACTCAGATCCGGGCGGGAGTCATCCGCCCCCACGTATTTCTCCCCCGGGAGCCCTGAGAATTTTGCGTGCGCCATGGTCATCCTCCATGTCATGCCAGTACCTGTCGCGGGTCGACGCCGTGTGAAGCATTTATCCAGGGCCATCTCATCCGCTCCTCCGGGATCTGCCATCACGGCACAAAGGAGCAACATTTGTGCAGACCAATGAGATAGGAGTGAAGCGGTTGTGGGTACTTGAGGAGAATCAACAAGGAACTTGGGCCTCGGTTCCGAGAGGTCAGCTTGTCTGTTATTTTCTACAAGAGAAAGGGGAGAGCCATCATGGGGCGATACTCGGTCGTGCTGTTCGACTATGGAGGCACATTGGTGGATTTTTATCGGAGAGACCAGTTCCCGGAGGTCCTGTGGGAAGCACTGTCCGAAGCTAGCACGATCTTGTTTCAGAACGAAGAGACAATGCCCCCGGATACAGACATCTGGGACCGGGTGTCACGGGAAGATCGGGAACGGTCGGATCACCGCGTGCGACCTCTTGAAGAAAGGCTCGCCCGCATCTTCAAGACGGATCATTCTCATCGGCTGCAGGCTGCTGCGACGGCCTTTACCCAGGTGATCCGAGGGCACGGCGTCGCTATACCTGGTGGGCGCGCGATGCTGACTGACTTGACCGAACAAGGCTACCGGCTCGGCTTGGTATCCAATACACCCTGGGGGTGTCCAGGAAAAGAGTGGCTTCGTGACCTCGATGACCGTGGACTGCGGGTATTGTTCGAGCACGTGATCTCCTGTCGAGACGTTGGATACCGCAAGCCAGCACCCGTGGTGTACCGCCATGCCCTTGACATCTTTGATGCTCAGCCTGGTGATTGTCTCTTCGTAGGCGATGATCCGCTGTGGGATGTGCATGGTCCTCAGAGTATCGGCATGGATGCACTTCTGTTCGACCGGCAGGGAACCGGTCAATTATCAGCGTCCGTACGCACATTGTCAGACGTCGTTGCCTACCTTGACGGCAGATGTATGCCGTCAATCAATGGATGAGAATGTACAGGGCACCACCCTCGATTCTTACCTGCGCGGTCTTGACACACTGATGCCGGGTCAAAATTGACAAGATGCCAGTCGTGGCGTTAAACTAAAGTTGTCATTGTCACGGGAGTAGTTGGATGGCTGGTGCCACCCGCGGACTTCAAATCCGTTGACGGATGGGCCGAACCTGTCCGTGGTGGGTTCGATTCCCACATACTCCCGCCACTTTCCCCACACATCTTAAGGAGTTGATTTTGTGGTCAAGAGAAATGCTATGCTCAGGGAGCTGAAGGATCTTTTTGAATGGGTGAGCTCCAGGTATGCAGACCAAAACGATAACCTGACGGCAAAGGACGTGCAGGAGCTCCGGCTCAGGGTGCAGAGCCTGCAAAACCATCTGGGGTAGCCACCCCGAATTCGGCCACCTCATGGGCCCGTCCGAACCCGGTTCGCCGAGCATGCTGGCCCTTCGAGGGAAGGAGACGTGCGTTGCGTTATTCACTGAAGTACGGTGATCAGATTGTGAGCCTCAATCTCGGCAGCGACTGGGCGGACAGGGTATCGGTGATAAGCAAGGGTTCACCCAGCCATGCGTCCGGCGGGGAACAGGAGGAAATCGTGCGGGATGCGCTGGATCATCCTGTCGCTAGCGACCGTCTGCAAGACCTTGTGCAGCCGGGTGAAAACGTATGTGTTGTGACCAGTGATGTGACCCGCCCAATGCCTTCAGATGTGGTTCTACCCGCCTTGCTCGAGGATCTGTTTGCTGGGGGCATTTCGCCGGATGACATAACCGTGGTGTTTGCCACGGGTATTCATCGCTCTCAGAGTCGAGCGGAACAGGTGAAACTCGTCGGCGAGGATATTGCGCACCAGGTCCGATGTGTGGACAGTGATCCCAAGGATGTGGTGTTCGTTGGCCACACCGAGAAGGGTACACCGGTACAGCTGACCCGGGTGGTGGCGGAGGCCGATCGCATCATCTGCCTCGGAAACGTGGAATTCCACTATATCGCAGGATACTCCGGGGGATTGAAGGCCATACTGCCCGGGGTCTGTAACCAGGAAACAGTGGTCTTCAATCACAAGATGATGATGGAGTCCGAGGCCAGGGCTGGGGTTATCGTGGGAAATCCGGTCCGCGAAGACATTGACTCTGTCCTCAATCTCGTTCACGTAGATTTCATCCTGAACGTAGTACTCGACGAACAGAAACGGGTCATCAAAGCCTACGCCGGAGATCCGATCACAGCGCACCGCCGAGCCGCTTCCTTTGTGGACGCGGGCAACCGGATCTCAGTTCGAGGGCCGGGACACCTGGTCATCGCAAGTACAGGAGGACACCCAAAGGACCTCAACCTCTACCAGGCGCAGAAGGCCCTTGACCATGCTCAGGCCTTCGCCTGTCCCCGGGCACCGATCATCCTTATTGCCCGGTGCTCCGAGGGCTACGGTCATCGGATCTTCGCGGAATGGCTGTCCGAGGCCGATTCTGCCCAGCAGGTACTGTCGCGACTTCAAGAGGATTTTGAACTGGGTGGCCACAAGGCGGCCGCCCTGGCCCGCACACTACGTGACAACCCGGTCTGGTTGGTGTCAGACATGGAACCCCACCTTGTTCGGAAAGCTTTTATGAAACCCCTCAACCTCAATGCGGACGGGAGCCTGCAGATCCCCGAAGAGGCCCTGCGCACAGCCGAAGATCTATCAACGGAGAGCGACACCCGAGTCCTCATCTTACCCGAGGCACCCTCAGTGCTGCCTGCCCCCGTGGCCGGGTAGCGATGGGGGTGCTTCCTCATGTGATCTGACAGATCGCCATCTTCCCAGTGAGCATTGCGCTCTTCCGACAACTGACATATTTTAGGCAACATACCCAGTCGGCAAGGCGAAGAAGATGAATCGCCAGTGCAACGTTGTCAGTACATGGTTCGATAGGTTAGACTCCAGCAGCCAGCGCTCAGTGCTCCCGACACCGACATGCCGTGGCACTGCCTAGAATTGATTATGATCCCAGACCTACTGAGTACCTCAGCTCCTCACAGTGTTCCTCCCAGAGTTCAAAGACCCGCCTAACAGCGCACATCGACAGAGGATAAGATAGGCGACCTCAGGGTATTCCTAACTATATCCATGGATGAGAGGAGCGTCCATTTCTCATGAAACGAAACACTGCGGCACTTGTTTTGTACATGGCTCTATCTGCACTGCTACTTGCAGGATGCGGCATTTTTTCAGCCTTTCAGGCTGCACCCGATAAAGATGAGCGCCTGTTGGTTGCAACAACCATTTACCCCCTCACCTGTATTGCCCAGGAAATAGGTGGGGATCGGGTGACTGTGACCACCCTGCTTCCTGCCGGAGGAAGCGCCCATCTGCACGAGGTGGGCCCTGCCATGATGCAAGAAGCGGTCAGCGCAGACCTTCTGATCCGGATTGCAGGCGGTCTGGACGAATGGGCTGAGCAGGTATTCAGCACTGCCAGGGAGGATGCAGCAAGCCTTGAGATCGCCACGGTTCTGGCCGAAGACGGGGGAGAGGACCTGGGGGATCCTCACGTCTGGCTCGATCCCATCCTCGTTCGTGACCACATCGTACCCCTGCTGGTCAATGCTTTCTCCGCTGTAGATCCCGAGGGCTCTGTGCACTACGTGAACAACGCCGCCCGCTTCACGGATGAACTGACCGATCTCGACCGCGAACTGCAGGACATGTTCCAGGATGTCACCGGGCGATCCTTCATCAGCGACCATGCTGCCTGGACCCATTTCGCACATCGGTACAACCTCGAACAGAGGGGTGTTCTCGAGACGACACCCGGCCACGAATGCAGCCCGAGGGAAGCAACGGAGCTGGTTGATCTGGCCAACCATGAAGGCATTCATGTGATCACCACCACTCGGGGCCACGGAACCATGCTGGCGGAGGCCCTGGCGGGACAGATCGACGGCATCCTGCTCGACCTGGACCCCCTCGGTGATCCTGACTCAGCAGATCGCAACTCCTATGCCCAGATCATGCGGTACAATGCTGCAAAACTCGCAGCCGCTCTTCATGAATCCGTTGAACCATGAACCTCCGCAGTCAAGGCGCTGACCAGCGCCGGAGTGATGGTCAGCGCCACCCAGTGCTTCTGCATGGATCTGAAGTCCTCACGGTTAGCGGGGTGTCCATAACCCTGGGCGGGCATCCCGTCCTCCGCGACATCAGCTTTGCCCTGAAGCAGGGTGAGATCGTCGGCCTCGTTGGCCCCAATGGCGGCGGAAAGACCACCCTGCTCCGTGCCATTGCGGGACTGGTCCGGCCGGATCGGGGGACAATCTCCAGCAAATTCACACAGCCCGGCAGGAGATCCAGATCCATCGGATACATGCCCCAGGGGCTGGATCTTAAAGAGAGTTTTCCAGTCTCCACGTACGACCTGGTCATGATGGGACGGACACGCCTGATCGGTCCCTGCAGGCTTCCCGCTGCCGAGGATCACAGGAAGGCGAGGAGAGCCATGGAAGCCCTGAAGGTGGCGCGAAGACTGTGGCATCTTCCGGTTGGTGCCCTGTCCGGTGGTCAAAAGAGGCGCGCCTTTCTCGCCATGGTGCTCGCCGGAGACAACCGCCTGCTTCTTCTGGATGAGCCGGCAGAGGCCCTCGACTTCACGGTGGAGCAGCAACTTTATGAAACGCTCAAAGAGATCTGCGCCCACTCGGGAATCAGCATCCTGCTCGTGTCCCATGAACTCAACAGGATGGCCCAGACGGTTCATCGACTGCTTGTCATGAACTGCAACCTGTATATTGAGGGAAAACCCGACGCAGTGCTGCAGAGTCGACAGCTAAGGCTCTGCTTCGGCCTGACCGCAGGAGATGAGCTGAAATGATCCCCCTGTTCGCGGCGGTTCTGAACTATCCTTTCATGCTCCATGCCCTGATCGGCGGTCTTCTGATCGCCTCTCTTTGCTCGATTCTATCCTTCTTTGTTGTTCAGCGGGGTCTATCCTTCGCAGGGGCGGGGATCGCCCATTCCGCCTTTGGTGGACTGGCCCTGGGAGTTATGCTAAACCTGGAACCGATCATCACAGGAACCCTCTTCAGTGTCGTCGTGGGAATCCTGATCGCATCCGTCTCCCGTAAGAAGAGGCTGGAGGTCGATGTTGCCATCGGAATCGCCTTTTCCACATCCATGGCCCTTGGCGTCCTGATGGTCAGCAACACCCAGGGAAGGTACTTCGGGGAACTGTTCAGCTACCTGTTCGGCAACATCCTCGCTGTCTCCGCGACAGACTTGTGGCTGATCGTGGGGCTCACGTTGATTGCAGGGGGATTTCTGGGCGCATTCTTCAAGGAGCTCCTGCTGGTCAACATGCACGAGGGGATCGCGGAGGCACAGGGGGTCCACATCGGCTTTTTGCACTATGGACTCCTGATCGCCCTGGCTCTAACCGTCGTGCTCTCAGTGAAACTGGTAGGTGTGGTCATGGCCTCGGCACTCCTGGTGATACCCGGCGCAACCGGGGAGCTGCTCTCGGCGAACTACAGGAGCATCCTCGTCTACGCATGGCTGACTGGCATGTCCTCTGTGGTGCTTGGACTCGGTTTATCCTACAGCACGAGTTGGCCTGCAGGGGCAACTATCGTGACGGTGTCAGCTGCGATGTTCTTCCTGGCACTGGTCTTTTCCCCTCATCGGGGAATCATCAAACAGCATCTGCTCAGCAGATGGTAGAAATGGAGGCGCAAAGTTGAGCAAAGATCTACTGGAATCCGAAAATCCCAGATACCGATTTATCCTCGACATCATGGTCGACAACGTGCGCGCAGTTTTTGGAGATGAGAACCTCCACGTATTGCATGAGTCCTACCCCTACCCAGAGCCGCCGGAGATCAACGGCGTTGTACCCGCCATCTATAGTGACAGAGCTGGGATATGTATCGCAGCGGATGTGGCCCTGGGAGAGGACATGAAAAAGGACCTCAAGCACCAACGAACCATGGTGACGTGGGCCGATGGGGTTCCGAGTCGTCACTACTGGTTGGGTATCCCCCTGAACTATGACACCAGCGACCAGCAGGAAACATGGCAGGAGGAAGGACGAATCACTTTACACCCCTTCCAGATCTGAATAGGTGGAGAGGACGGGACCCCGCCCTCTCCTGTGCCTCACGCTTTCAGATGTCGTTCCAACTCCCGTTCGATCTTGGCAAAGGCATCTGCCCAGGTACGTCGGTGTGTGAAAGTGTGAGCCTCGTCGGGGTAGTAGTACGCTTCATACTCCGTGCCCAGGGCGAGGCAATCCTTGACGATGCGATCCATCTGTTCGAAGTCCACGTTAGCATCTGCCGTGCCGTGGAAGTTGATAAGGGGACGTTTCAGGTTCTCCTTGAAACTGCAGGGAGAGCCGATCCGATACAGCTCCGGGCTCTCCTCGGGAGAACCCTTGAAGTAGATCTCAAACCCGCCTCCTAATCGTCCATGGCGTTTCTGGATCCAGTGGATCCACTGGGCGAAGTCCCAGATCCCTGCTATGTTGATCCCCATACGGAACTCTTCCGGGTACTTGGTCAGGGCAGTCAGGGTCATGTAGCCACCGTAGCTCAGGCCCCACACGCCCACCCGTTCTTCGTCGATGTAGGGGAGAGCCTTCAAGTATCTCCCTGCAGCCACCACATCGGCTATGTCATCAACCGCCATTTTGCCGTAGATTCCATTGCGAAAGTCCCGGCCATACCCGATGCCGCCCCGGAAGTTCACCAGCAGCGAAGCATATCCCTGATGCGCAAGATACTGGGAGTAGGCATAGAAGAGGGCGTAGGAACGCATGGGGTGGAACCCATACCGCATCTGCCTGACGGGTCCGCCATGAACCCACACCAGTGCGGGATGCTTCTTCGCCTGCTCAGCACAGCCCGGTGGGGCAATCAGGTAGCCGTGCACCTTCAACCCGTCAGCACTCTCAAAGGTGACCTCCTCGGGGACGATGCACTTGTCGGGGGTCCAGCTCTCGGGCAGGGTCTGCATCAGCTGACAGGTCTCAGGCCCCTCCTGGATCGCAGAAGAAGCGTGAAGCTCGTCCAGATGCACAGGAAGGGTCCACAGATCCGCACTCCGATAGGGGTCGCAGTGAAGAAAGGCCAGGACCGATCCATCCGGGGACCATTTGGCAGCTGCATTGGTGCCGGGGAAGTCCGTCAGCTGATGGCTGCTCTCAGCATCTGCATCGAGGATCCACAGCTGCCGCTGACCGCTGCAGCCGCGGTTCGAGGAATACGCAACGTAACGGCCGCCGGGCGCCCATGCTGGCTCATCTCCCATGTATCCAAAGTCCTCACACTTGCCGAAAGTCCTCTGCTGCATGGCCCCCGTGTCACGACAGTATATGTACAGGTGGGCCCACCCATCGTCTTCATTGATAAACAGGATTCGGTTGCCGTCGGGTTCCGGGTAGGCTCCTGACACACGAAGGGCTCCCGGAGTACCCTTTGCAACCTGCTGGTACAGTATCTCCACTTCGGCCTGCAAAATGGACGGCGCTGCGGTGAAATGATCCCGGGCTTCTCTCTTCTGAGTCTGTACTGCATCGTTCGGAAGAGTGGCCAGGTAGAAGTCAACGACAGTGTTGCGCTCCTTGGACTGGGCATACAGGATCTGACCGCTTTCCGTCCAGCACAGCCCGGCCACGGGACCGAACCTCCACGAAGTCCGCCATAGGAGCGCGCAGCGGGTACTGATCACGCCCAGGTGGATGGTCTTGTCCGGCTCCCGGAAATGAAACAGGATCATGTCGCCCCCTGGCGACCACTTCAGCGCTTCTCCCTGGCCAAAGACGCGTGGAATGACCGCCGAGTTGCCTCCGGGTCTGTATGAGCGGGTCACTTTCCCCCTTTCATCGTAGATCCAGAGAGTTCCGTCCCGGATGAAAGCGAGATACTGCCCGTCCGGAGAATAACAGGGTGCCTGCTCGCTCTGGAGCGTCTGGGTGAGGGCCCGGCTCTCCCAATGCTCACCTTTGAATTCCGACACCCACAGGTTCCCATCCTGAATGTAGGCAAGACGGGTTCCAGAGGGATGCCAGGTGTAGGGCCCGGCATCTTTGCGAGCAGCAGATATCCGCCAGGTCTCTTCTGATTCGGAGTCGACAACCCACAGGTCGTGTTTGCCGCCGTCATCGAGCAGGTATGCGATGTGTTTCCCCGCGGGAGCCCATGACCAGGACTCCAGATACTTCAAGTCTAATACTTCCTTTAGTCCAATCATTCCCATATACCTCACTCCCTTGTCCTATAGGGATAATACCCTAAACATTCAAGGAAGGCCTGCGTATTCCTGCCTATCGCAATAGCATACGACGCAAAGAAGAATCCATCCTGGAATGTCCCGGTTTGACGACATATTATGACATATTTCGACCTGCACCGCATGATAGACTGTCACATACAGGTAAGGGAAACGGAGGGATATTGCATTCAACGTCACACGAAGATCGATTGCAATGGGGTTCCATGAGAGGAGTAGGTTACACAAGTACATGCCATTTCCACGTTTTCGATTCTTACAGACCGTCATTCGAGACCTAAATGATCCTAGAGGCAACTCAACATACCGCTACGACCTGTTGGCAGATTGCAAGCCCGAAGTTCCTCATTACATCATTCGGGCGCATAGATCCCTACTCAGAGAAGATGGAGATACATACTGTGAGACTGCAAGCGTCGCCAGTCCAATCTACGGCGACGAGTCGGACATCTGCGATGTGTTTTTGGACATAGCACACGCGGATTACCCCGTTGACCCCGTTCACCTCGACGACATTCTACAAGACAGCTGTACCGCGGGGATTCTCCGCGAGCAGCAGCTTCAGTCGAGCCGATGCCTCAAGCAGTATCATGACTACGACCGGCCGTGGGAGAGGAGATGATCCCCCGGGGGATGCGGGGTGACGAATGGGGAGTGGGTTGGGCCTGACCATGCGGGCCCAGTATGCTGTGAGAAACGAATAGGCTGACAGGCCGCACCAGTATCAACCTGGTGCATCGATACTGGAGCGTGGTTAGATCCTGTACTTGAGCGATCACAGACTGACAATGAAGTCAGAGAGGCCCTCGGCATGGATACCGGGGGCCTCGAAGTTACGGGTACGGGTTGGTGAGTGCACCCCGGCAACGGCCAGGACGAGCGCAGCACGGGTCGGTCGATCTGGCTCAGATGAGTCTCAACAGCAGGGCCGCGAGCGCTGCCAGCACAGCAAGGTAGACGAAGAACCCAATCCGACCGAGAAATGCTCCGAAGACTATGATGAGTACAGCGATCACGATGATCCGGTCAAAACGCCTGTCCCTGGACGTCCCTTCCATCTGAAGCTCCGCTGTCGAGATCGAATCCCTCTTCAGCTGAACGTGGTTCCACATCCAGTAAACTCCCATGCCGAGGAAGGCGACGGCGATCAGTGTCACTTCGAAAAGGCCGATATATCCCTGGACGCCATACTGGTCGGCTTTCCATTTCAGCATTCCCGCCAGCACACCCAGGCCACCAGAAACCGTGGCCACGCGATTGATGAGCTGTTGCCGTCTTTGGATCGCCATTTTCTCATCCCACGAGAAGGTGTCCCATTCCGTGGATTCCATGCTCGACATGGTGGCGGAGGAAATGCTGTTGTCGTCCATGGTCCGGCTCACGACATGCGCGTCCTCTGCGCCTTCCGGCACCTGGGGGGTCATCAGCTTGAAGATGTGACGCTCGAGTCGTATGAGAATTATGGCCAGCACGAGAAACACCGCACAGGACAGGACGACGGTGAGATCGATGTACGTGATGTATCTGGTGAGGAGTTCATATGGCTCAGCGCCCACGTTCATTATTTCCTCCTGCCTGGAGATCCGCCAGTTCACGATATCGTCTATCAACCTCGCAGATGATGCTGGACTGTAGGTCGGCCGGATTGAAGAATGAGCAGTCCCGGACGACCTCACCTGTCCAGTTCGAACGTAGCTTTCGCGATCCCAAAATGGATCGCCTCACGCCCAGGGTCCCACAGCGAGGTTCGGATGTAGAATTGGTTCTCGAGGCCGCTGGGCTCGCCCCACTGCGCGAACAGCCCGAGTCCGCCGTAGATGGCCTGCTCCCCGGTTGACAGATTCACGGACAACAGCGATTGAGAGACACCGTAGGTGGCAACAGTGAGGACGACCTCGTCGTCATTGGTCCACCTGGGCCGTGAAGCACTGACTGCAGCGTGGGGTTTCAGATCAACCCATCTGATCTCCAGCGTGTCCAGATCCATGATGCCGATCCTGTGCCTGTCACGATCGGTAATCGCTAACCGGGTACTGTCCTCCGACCACACGGGCCAGGTCAGGTACGCCTTCTCGTCCGTCAGCTGGCTGATCTCACCGGTGATCAGATCCTTGATGTAGATCTCGGAATGTCCCGTTCTCTCTGAGCGAAAGGCGATATGTTCACCGCAGGGAGAAATGTCGGGACCGGAATCAATATACTCAGAGGAGATCGCCTTCTCATGAGAGCCGTCCTGCAGGTTCAGAACGTAGATGTCCTGAGAACCGGCCTGTACCATCATGAAGGCGATTCTCTCACCGCAGGGGAACCAGCTCAAAGTGCCCAACGCCACGAACCCCTCGAGGTGGTGGCCCTCGAACACCTCGTCAATGTGCCCCGTTCGCAGATCCAGTATTCGGATGCTGCCCTGTCCCGCTGCGATGAGGGCAATCCTCGAACCGTCCCGGCTCAAGGCGAAGCCATGATTAATCCCAGCGGCATCCGTCAAACACTGCCAATCGGTGAGAACATAATCTGGCGGAGGATGCTCAGCGATGATCGCCGGCGGGTTCTCGAGAGCGGCTCTCAGTATGTCCTCCTGGCCAATCCCGAACCGCTCCCTGGCCAGCTGCTCCTCTGTTTCCCAGGTTGCTGTCTCCTCGCGAGGGACGGAGACGTAGTCTGCAAACACGTCCCATCCAAACTCGTCTACCAGGTGCTCGACCATGACAATGCCAAACGAGTAGCTATCCAGAAGAAGCCTGGGATTGTCCAGCGGCACAAAAACGGACATTTGATGGGTCAGCAGGGACATCGTCTCTTCCCGCTCCGTGCCCAGCTGAGCAAAATATCCCGCCAGTCCATCACGCAGCCAGGCAGGGAGGTGTCCGTGGCCGTAAGTGACGAGCCCCTCCCTTTCTTTTCCGGCCTCGTACTGAACTGCGGTCAATACCAGGCGCCTGAACATATCTTCGTTCGAATTGCTGACCCATGTCGCCCGGGCATAGGGTGGGAAGTACCTCATGTTCGAGCGGGGAGATCTCGGGGGCAGCTTTTCATCGCGGGGCGCCACAACAAGATGGACCGGTGTGAAAGCATCCAGACCCAGAAACTCCCGGGCCTGTGGCATCGCTTCCCTGCACCAACGGGAGTAGTCGTCAAACTGGTCCTCAAAGGCCTCTGCCACCCAGACGGAATATCCCTCTTCGTGATGCTCAACCAGGTAGCCGGGCGCATCCAGGTGAGGTGCATCCGGCATCTGGGCGAGACGATAGAGCTCCAGGTTGTACGTGTTCTCATCGCCCTGTTCAACCTCGATGGCCAACTCGAACCACCGGGTGCCGCTGTGGAACCTGTATGTCTGTCTGACGAGCATCACGGGAGCAAAAAACTGAGCACTGTCGACCTGCTCGGAGAAGCGCACCCAACCGGCGTCCCCGACCGCGTGTACCGTCGTGCCTTCATCGTGGAATTCCCTCAATTTCATGTTGCCGCGAAGGTCCCGCAGCACACTGATCGTTCGCATATCATTGTCGTAGGTGAGATAGGGGAGACCTGTCATCGCGTAAGATGAATCCTGACCGGCTATTCGCCAGATCTCAACATCATCGAGTTGAATCAACCAGAGACATATTCTCCAGACATCGCTGTCCGTCACCAGCAACAGTTCCTCCGCCCGCTCATCGAAACGGACGTACGCGTGTTCACCCGCGATTTGACCTGACCAGATGAGGATATCCTCTTGCACGTCATCTTCCGCTTCATCACATGCGGACGCGAGCATGAGCACGGCGATCAGTGTAGCGAGCAACAACAGATTCCACCTGATGTTCATGATAACCCTCGCTTTCCAGGACAACATGGCCATCTTCATCTTACTTCTCCGATTTCTTTCACGGGTCCTGCGATACTGCGTCCCCATGTAACGAAAAACTCCTAACGGGAAGTTCGGGGCTCGTGTGCCGGCGAGCGGCTGCGGCATTCAGAGCTTTCAGATGATCAGGACCGAGGCCACTGGGTAATTGTTGCGCCATGGGAGTCACCAGCCAATGCAGCAGCGCCTTGTGATTCATTTCCCTCTGAATGAACTGTGACACAAACCGGGAACTGGAAGACATTTCCTGGGAGTGGGGAAGGGGGACAGGTGCGCGGGCAGGTTCGCCCACGCGCACCACACGGACAGCGTTGCTCCTGGTGAGGTGAGCATTCAGCACAGACGTCCGCCGGGGGAATCGCTTCGTCACTGTGTAAGACAACTCGTACAATCGAATCGCCGCAGCGATCTCGCTGAACCTGAACCCGTTGAGGCGACTTACAACGGAACGCAGCATCTTCGCTCTGCATCTGGCAGATGAAGGTCAATGCTGCGCTGAAAGTTAATGCTGAGTGGTAGACCCGAGGGTTGCCACCAACCTCTGGTACGGAGACTGCGCCTGGACTCAGCTTCCGATAATGGATATTATGTCAACTAAGAAAAATGGCAAACATAGAGACATCAAGGGATGACGGAGTCGTAGTAGATTTACATTTGTGCCCCATGAATGCCTATGCTTAGATTGCTGGTGACATAATACAATTCGGTGTGCAGGGAGGTTGGTTTGATGAAACGATAAAAAACGACGTCATTCTCTGGATCGTGCTAGCGCTCTTGGTTGGTTTGCTGCTCTACCTTCACACGTGGATCCACGAACCCGTAGTGTTGATCGACACCCGCCTCACGATGGTCCAAGCGATCCTGATCTGGATCGTACCGTCGAAGACTCATGGTGTCTGCCCTGAAGATTACTAATGATGGACAGTGATAACGGAGACCGGTATGCGGTGCCGGTCTTCGCCTTGCCCACCTTCCAACCCGGGTTCTCAGCCTCAGGGCCACCATCGCATGGCATCTTTGATCATCTCCCATGTTTCCGGAACCTCAAGGCCCCGCCTCCAGGCTGCAACGCCGGCGAGACCGTATTTGTGTACCACGGCCAATCGGGCCTGCAGGGACTCTCCATCCTCAATCCATATTCTGTATTTTGCATCTCCTTCTTCATACTCCAGGTAGTGCTGGCCCGCCTCCGCATCCCATTCGATGGCGTCCGCTTTATCCGCGTAGTGCTCCTGGAACCACCGGATCCCCACTGCACGTGAGCTCACCTTCTTCTGTCCATCGGAATCCGTAGTCTCTTCCCATATGCGCATGTAAAAGGGGATTCCCAGCACCAGCTTGTCCGCGGGGACCTCCTCCAGTATCCGGCGCAGGCCGGATTCCACCCAAGGCAGCGACGATACAGAACCCGCCACAGGTGAAGCCGCGTAGTGTTCGTCATATGCCATGAGCATTACGTAATCGACCATTTCGGCGAGGGCCCGGCGATCATAGAACATGGACCAGGTTGGGCTGGAAGATATCATTGTGATGTCGATGGACATGGTAAGCCCCTGGCGATGCGCGAGGGGCACCAATTCCCTTACAAACTGGGTAAATATATCGCGATCCTCGTAGAACACGTTCTCAAAATCGATGTTTATTCCGTCCAGATCATAGATTTCAGCATACGTCAAAATATTGCGTATCATTGCCCTACGAGCTTCTCTGCTGTTTAGAACCTTTGAAGTGAGATCTGGATCAAATGAATTGCTGACCAGGCCCCAGACCCTGATGTTCTGCTCGTGAGCCCACTTCACATAGCGGTAATCGGCCGTATTGCGGAGTCGTCCCTCTTCATCGGCGAGGTGGAACCACGTTGGAGACACCACATTAACGCCAGGTAGTGCCCCAATGCTTTGGGGATCGGGGCTCATGTGGCCGACCTGCTCCCATACCAGGTTGATACGTTCCCCTGACAGCGGCATACCCGGTTGCCTCTGGCTCCATTGTGACATTTCAGGCAGACCCTCCTCGCTCCAGGGTTGCGTTGACGACACTACAACGTGCTGCTCACCAATGGACGCCGAATGAACATAGCCGTCGAGCCCCCTGCTGTTCACCCTGGTCCATCCGTCTTCGCCTCCCACGATGCGAACCCTTTCCCCGACAGGCAGAGTCATGACCACCGGTGATTGCAGTGTGGGATGCAACCGGAGCGCTACGGTCTCGTTCTCATCTTCGCTGGCGCTGCGAAGCCAATCCCACAGCTCGCCCACTACGTGGGCCACGGTTCCGTGAGGAGCAACGGGTGCACGGAGTTCTGCTTCAATGTGGGGCTGACCAGGAGGATCCACCATGACACGACCTGTCTCAGAATGATGCTCAAACTTCGTTGCGGTCAGGCGAGTGACGAAGTCTGCTGCCACGTAGACCGCTCCCTCGAGGACAACGCTCGGGGCGAGCAATTCAGCTGGATCCTCGTTGATCCAGGACTGCGGCTCTCCAACCTGGGTTTCCAAAAAAAACGCCGGAGTGCTCCACACAAGATAGGTTGCATCGTCCTCTTCCTCTATATAGACCGGGGATTCAAGGTAGTCAAGTAGGAAATCCACCGGGATCAGCAGGCCATTCTCGGAAGACAAAATGGGTTCCAGATCAGGGACTACCTGATCGTCGTAGACGAGACGGAGAGGCGTACCCTCCCGTGCAACCACGTCTGTGTTGGGGCGGGTGGTCCGCCATAAAACCGCTCCGAATATGAACACCGCCGAGGCAGCGAACCATGCAATTACGAGCATCCAGACCACATGTCTGTCTCGTAGGTTCGTTCGTGCAGAGCGAGATGGCATGAGGCTGTATTTCACCGACCTTTCATTACACATCACGTTCCTTTCAACAGGAAGCCCCCTAAATCCTTGCTGTTCTCGGATTTGTGACATGGAAACTCGAACCGAAGATGGTCCCCACCGCCTGTCTTAGCACAGTAATGTAATTTGGTGGTCGGCATAGGAATCGGCCCTGAGCGGGAACAATAGATTTGAAATCACGCGGAGGTGAGATCATGCAGCGCCGACCGAATGAGAGAGCGTTTCATGATTACGAGCCGTATGACCAGTACGACGAGGCATACCGCAACCCGGCAGAAAGCGAGTTGATCGACGATTCGCTCATCGATCCGGACCTGGTAGAACGGCCTTTTGGCCGAATCAGGCAGTACCCTCAATCTGGCCTTCTGCACGACTGGGATGATTACCTCAACCAGTCTCCTCCCATAACAAACCACTTCCGTTCAGGACCAAGGAGACCCAGGTAGACTTGCTTCGTTACGGCGTACAACGGATCTGATCCGTTGTACGCCCCTCACGATCCCTGTACCCACTGATGTAAGAAACTAATCAAGAACCCCTTGACCCGGAACATATGTTCGTATATTGTTGTAATGTACACCAAACATATGTTCGGGATAGGGTGAAATCGGATCATGATCAAACCAGCCTCGGTGTTGATTGTCACAGTGGCGATTCTCCTTCTGATCGTTCCCGGGTTCTTCTCTTCTCACGCCGGATCAATGGTCAGCGAGCAAACTTACGTTGAGGTGACCGTTCAGCCCGGTGATACCGTCTGGGACCTTGCTCGCCACTACGGCCCCGAAGGCGCAGATCTGCGGCAAACCGCGTACCGTATCGCCCAAGCCAACGACTTGGAGGGGTATGTGATCCGCCCAGGGCAGACTCTGCGGATTCCCGGCGGGCGTGCAAAATGATCGAACAGCTGTTTGTCTCTGCTCCAGTCCTGTGATATACTGGTTGAAATATCCGGTTGAGTAGCGCTTTGATGGGAGCGATTCGGTGGATGAACTCACGAATAGACAACGACAGATTCTCAATCTGATATCCCGTACAGTGGCTCACAAAGGATACCCTCCGACAGTTCGCGAGATCTGCCGTGCTGTGGGATTGAGGTCTCCGTCAACCGTTCACAGTCACCTGGCCGGCCTCGAGGACAAGGGGTACATACGCAGGGATCCCTCCAAGGGACGGGCCATTGAGATCCTGTCCGGCGCCTCCAGCGCTACCCAGTACAATCATCCGGAAGAATCCGAGACCGTAATGGTGCCCCTGGTCGGACGAGTCACGGCCGGCGCCCCCGTCCTCGCCGTCGAAAACATTGAGGAAGCCATTCCACTCCCCCGCCGACTTGTACGCTCTGCAGAGCAGGACACTTTCCTCCTCCGCGTAGAGGGTACAAGTATGGTGGACGCCGGGATTCTGGACGGTGATCTGGTCATCGTCCGCCGACAACAGCATGCTGACAACGGTGACATCGTGGTAGCTCTGGTTGAGCATGAGGATGCGACGGTCAAGCGATTCTTCCGCGAAGACGGTCACATCCGCCTCCAGCCCGAACACCCCACCATGGAGCCCATCATTTCGCACGAGGTGCAAATCCTTGGCAAGGTGGTCGGACTGTTCCGACTGTTGTCCTGATTCGTATCAGTACGCGCCAAGGTATCGTTTGATTTCCCATTCGTGGATCTGGGTGCGATACTCATCCCACTCAATCCGCTTTGCCTCGATGAAACGCTCGAGCAGGTGGGGCGTGAGGGTCCTTCTGATCAACTCACTTTTTGACAGCTCATCCAGGGCTTCATCTAGGCTTCTTGGTAGGGACTCTATGTGCCTGTCGTGGAGCTGCTGTTCACCCATGCTGTAGATGTTGTCGTTCACGGAGTCCCCCAGCTCCATTTCATTCTTCATGCCGTCCAGGCCGGCTGCGAAAAGCACGGCCAGGGCCAGGTAGGGATTGCAGGAGGGATCAGGATTTCGCATTTCAACGCGCGTTCCGGTCCCACGACGAGCAGGCACCCGAATGAGGGGACTCCGGTTCCCTAGAGACCATGCAATATATGATGGAGCCTCGTAACCCGGGACCAGTCGCTTATAGGAGTTCACCAGGGGGTTTGTGATTGCAGTGAGACTGCGAGCATGATACATCAAACCGGCGATGAAGTGGCGACACTCCCGGCTCAACCCGTCCTCATCACTCGGGTCGTAGAAAATATTCATGTCTCCCCGGAACAATGATAGATGCACATGCATGCCTGACCCCGGAATACCGTGCTTGGGTTTTGGCATAAAGGTCGCGTGCAGGTTGTGCTGGAGGGCCACAGTGCGAACGACGAACCGAAACGTGGCGATCTGGTCTGCAGTGGTGAGGGCTTCTTCGTATTTGAAATCGATCTCATGTTGGGCCGGGGCAACTTCATGGTGAGAAGCCTCGATCTCAAAACCCATGTCGAGGAGCGTCCTGACCATGTGCTCCCGGGCCTCCTCACCCTTGTCCAGTGGGGGCTGATCGAAGTAGCCCGCATGATCATGGCTTTTTAAAGAGGGAGATCCATCGTCGTTGCGAAGAAAAAGGAAGAACTCAGGCTCCGGTCCCGCGTGCGGAACCAGCCCGAGATCTTGGGCATCCTGCACCACCCGCTGGAGAATGGTCCGCGGGCAGCCATCAAAGGGTGCGCCGTCGGGCCATGCTATATCGCACATCAGGCGAGCGGTCTTTGAGCCCGGATCAGAATGCCATGGAAAGATGGAGAAACTCGCCGGATCTGGCCGCAACAACATGTCAGACTCCTCGATACGGACAAACCCTTCTATGGAACTGCCGTCAAAGGCGATGTTGCCCTCAAGCCCCTTGGGGAGCTGTTCCACGGGAATGGTCACGGTCTTGACCGCGCCGAGTATGTCCGTGAACTGCAATTTTATGAACCTTATTCCCTCTTGTTCACAGATCTTCATCACGTCTTTTGAGTCTGTCATAAGCGCTGACCTCCCTCTCTCCATTTGTTATCTCTACCTTAACCCCTCCACTTCCACAAGTCACAGTTGGCACTCAAAGAAGTAGTGCTCAGGACAAACCTATTCCTAGTGCACCGTTGTGATGAGGATGCGGCTAAATCCCTGCGATCTTCCGCATCATAACACCCTATCATAATATTGCGTGCTGGACGGGAAATCAAACGGCCAAATCAGACACAGGTAGGATGGGGGCGAAAGAATTCTGCCATGAAATCACTGCAGTACAGGGGCCAACGGGATTTTGATTAGAGAGTACTACTACACCTTGTGAAAACAATGGCGCAGATGGATCCTCCCCCGTCAGGGCGAGAATCCATCTGCGGACAGACGTTCATCAATCAGCGTCCTGTGCCACCCGGACCGCCGCCTTCACAGCCTCAATAATAGCAACACTGGTGGCCGTAGCACCGGAGTAAGCATCGACGATGACCTGCTGCCGATCGACAATCTCATCCGTAACGGCTTCGATGGCGGGCTCTGCCAACTCGGGAGTCTCTTCATGCGACATGATCTCAACGCGGATCAGCCGTCCTGAAGCGAACTCGACCTCGACGACCACTTCTCCCCTGAATCCCTCCGCCGATCCCTGGTAGGAGCCATCAGGAATCACAGTAAGGTCATCGAACTCTCCCTCGTCAGCGCTTCCGGCCAGGGCTCCGCGGGCGGCATCCTCAATGGCCTTCATAATGGCCTCGCTGGTCACAGTGGCCCCGGAGTGGGCGTCCACTTCTACTTTTTGACGAACAAGAATCTCCTCTGTCACAGCAACAATGGCAGGATCAGCCAGCTCCGGAGTCTCCTCATGGTCCAAGACCCGGATCCTGATGAGCTCACCACCATAGAAATCGACCTCGACCGTCAATTTGCCTCGGTGACCCTCTGCCTGGCCCCGGTAGATGCCATCGGGAACAGAGCTGAGGTCTATTTCTTCGGGCTCATCGGCACCTTCCAGCGAAGCCTTCACAGCTTCGACAATAGCCATGGTCGTCTCCGTAGCGCCAGAGTAGGCATCGACCTCGATCTTTTGTTCCTCGAGCATCTGATTGGGGATCAGCGCCAGAATGTCGGCAATGTATTCATGCACCTCGTAACTGTCCACGATCTCTACGCGAATTAGCTGTCCACCCTTGACCTCCACCTCCACCTCGAGGACACCATCGTAGCCCATAGCCTGACCCCAGTAGGTACCGTCGGGTATCTGCGTCAGATCAACGGACGGATCATCGGCAACCAGCCTGCTGAAGGCGTTCTCAACAGCTTCAATGATTCCCTTGGTGGTAGCCGTGGCACCGGAGTAAGCATCCACCTGGATCGTCTGCTTGTCGATCATGGTAAAAGGAATGGCCTCCAGAGCCGGCCCCGCGATTGACGGGGTCTCTGCGTGCTCCACAACACGGATACTGATCAGGCTACCATCTCGCACTTCAACCTCGACGATGATGTTACCGCCGAAGCCTCGGCCGTCGCCCTGGTAAATACCATCGGGAATCTCGTGGATCTCCAGGCCCGTTACAACGCCGGCTATTGCGCCCGCCCAGCGACCCAGGGCGTCACCCACAGCACCGGCTACAGCCTGTGAAGACACGGTGGCTCCCGCCAGGCCGTCCAGATCCCCGTCGATCACGAGATCATCATCGTAGGTCTTCCCCTCGAATTGCTCTCGAAACCAGTCCTGCGTAACGTTGGACCCCAAGCCTGGGGTCTCTCTCTGGCTAAGAACCTGAATCGGTGCAACCACGGTGCCAGAGATATCCACGCCCACTAGTACGGAGATATCCGCCGAGTAGCCAGGGCGAAAGGTCAAGACCACATGACCCACTAGCTCGTCTTCCCGGAAGCCCGCGTAAATCGCACCGCCGTCCCACTCCTGCACGGGCTCAAAGCTTTCGCCCCCGGGCAAAGCCTTGGAGAGGGCCTGCTGCAGTTCTCGCACCCGGTTCTGCTCAATCACCGGCTCGGTCGCTACTGCAGTCACGGCCAGCGAAAAAGCTGCCACGGTGCACAAAATCATCAAAAAACCACCGGTTCGGAGAACGTCGAGTTTTCTCATCATCTCACCCCTAACCGTATTTCAGCCCAAATATATGGGCACTTATAATCAACTACAAACACGTCCGCAAGACACACGTTATCCATTTCACGTTATCTGTTTCTTATGATACTACAATTTACCAAACCGCTCAATAGCCCCCCGCTAATGTCCCAATGTACATATCCGTCACACCATTGATCTGGATACGGGTGTTAGCGGATACCTTGCAAGCATTTAGAGTGCACTTATATAATAGTTAACAGATTCACAGAGTGCAACTGTGGAATCCGAAAATCAGCAGACACGAGAGGAAGATAGCCCATGCAGCAGAAACTCCCCAATGTGATCCTCATTCTTCTATTAAGCGCAGTTATTATCGCAGGATGTGCAACAGGAGAAGCCGAACCGGACGCGCAGGATCTCGTCGACGGAACCTATGAAGGCGCATCCGACGCCAGTCCGCGAGGCTATGCGTGGTCCCAGGTAGTGATCTCGGGCGGCGAGATCACCGCTATCGAGTTGAAGGAATTCCGAGGTGATGGCAGTGAGAAGACACCGGACAACTACGACTACGAGCCATGGGCGGAGGCCGTCGAGCAGATACCCCAGGCGATGATCGAGGCCCAATCTGCCGATGTTGATGCAGTCGCGGGAGCAACGAGCTCCAGTGCACTCTTCTCACAGGCAGTCCGCCGGGCGCTCGGCGAAGAAGAGGATCTCGTCGGCCCCTTTACCGACGGCGTTCATGAGGGCTTCTCTGATCCTGGCCCCCGCGGCTACCTTGCGGTGAATGTCGTGGTCCAACGGGGTACCATCACCAACGTGCAGATGAGCGAATTTCGCGGCGACGGCAGTGAAAAGACCCCTGATAACTACGACTACGAGCCGTGGCTCCAGGCAGCCGAAGATCTACCCCAGGCGGCTCTCGAGGCCCAATCTGCAAATGTTGACACCGTCGCGGACGCCACATCGACCTCTAACCAGTTCCGACAGGCAATGGCCCGCGCCCTCGGCGAAGAGCCCGCCGTGGAGTTCGGTCCGTATGAAGACGGGATTCATGTAGCTCGTTCAGACTTGTCCGGACGCGGAGGTTACGTGGAAGCCGAAGTTACCGTGCTCTTGGGCCGAATCGTGGCAGTGAGCTTTGAGGAGTACCAGCCCGACGGGGAAGCCAAGACCCCTGACAACTACGACTTCGAGCCGTGGCTCCAGGCATATGAAGAACTGCCGGGGGCAGTAGTCGACGCCCAATCTGCCGATGTCGACGCCATCGCGGATGCCACATCAACCTCTAACATGTTCCGACAGGCAGTCCGTCGCGCCCTCGGCGAAGAAGAGGAGCTTGCCGGTCACTTTACCGATGGCGTTCATGAGGGTTTCTCCGACCCTGGCCCCCGTGGCTATCTTTCGGTGGAGGTCGTAGTCGAAGGCGGGACCATCACCGATGTGCAGATGATGGAATTCCGGGGCGACGGCAGCCAGAAGACTCCCGAGAACTACGACTTCGAGCCGTGGCTCCAGGCAGCCGAAGAACTACCGGGGGCAGTAGTCGACGCCCAATCTGCCGATGTCGACGCCATCGCAGGCGCCACATCGACCTCTAACATGTTCCTGTTGGCGATGGCCCGCGCCCTCGGCGAAGAGCCCGCCTTCGAGCACGGACCTTACAAGGACGGCACATATGAAGCTCGTTCAGATGAGTCCGAACGCGGAGGTTACGTGGAAGCCGAAGTCACCGTGCTCTTGGGCCGAATCGTGGCAGTAAGTTTTGAAGAATACCAGGCCGACGGGGAAGCCAAGACCCCTGACAACTACGACTTCGAGCCGTGGCTCCAGGCATATGAAGAACTGCCGGGAGCAGTAGTCGACGCCCAATCTGCCGATGTCGACGCCATCGCGGACGCGACATCGACCTCCAACATGTTCCGACAGGCAGTCGAACGCGCCCTGGACGATGCTTCGTAGGCTATCTTCTCTTCTCTTGTGGGATCCAGAGAGGCCCGGTGGTGACCGGGGCCTCTCTGGACTCACGGCAACACCTGAAACGACCTCAGTAGCCAGACACGCAGGCGCAGGCCTCCCCCTTACCTTCCAAAAGCCAGTCACTCCGGTGGCGAGAGCCTCCCGGCAATTGCTTCATGGTTCAACATGCCCCACCAGCCCCACTGGAAACGGGATCGATGGGCTGAAAGAGTAGATACTCGGAGTCTCCCCCACTCGGTACGAAGATTCTCCTCCGGCGAAGCCCTCCGGGTCCTTGTCTGTTACCCGGATGACCATGGGCACAGTGAAGGGCTACGCGGAGGAGCTCTGCGCCGACATTAGGCAGGCATCAAGGAGAAGGGGGCTCAAGGATTACCGACTTGGGCGGTGGTGCATGAGAACCAGATCCATTCGGACATGGGAACGCGTGATGAGTTGACTGGGGGTTCATTCGGTGCGCTGCAGTTCTTTCAACAATGAGCGCGTTCTCTCAGCCAGGGCCCAATGCACGGACACCTCCAGGTGAACGCTCTCAGTTCCGTACTCCTCGCGGTGAACCTCACCAAACTGGTGAAGCTCATTGACCACTTCCATGTGAGAATACGGAATGTCAAAAGTCTCGTGTACGCGATGCTTCTGGACTGCGTGGGTCATCGCTTCAATCAGTGGGCCGATCCCCATGCCATGAAGGGCTGATACGGTCACCGGACTGGGTAGATCCCGGATCAGACCCGGATCGGGGGGCCCTTCGATGCGGTCAACCTTGTTCAAGACGGTGATCATCTCCTTGTCCATGACTTTCAGACCTGTCAGAACCTCGATCACCGCATTTACCTGCTCGGGCCAATCGGGATGAGAGATATCAACGACATGAAGCAGGTAGTCCGCCTCGTTCAGCTCCTCCAGGGTTGCCCGGAACGCTGCCATCAGCTGATCGGGCAGATCCCGGATAAATCCGACTGTATCCACAAGGCAGGCCTCATAGGAAGGAGAAAGGTCCATCTTACGCACCAGTGGGTCTAGAGTCGCAAACAGGCGGTCCTCTGCCAGCTGATCCGCCCCCGTGAGACGATTCATCAGGGTGGACTTGCCCGAATTGGTGTAGCCGACGAGAGCGAAAAGGGGAACTGCACGACTCTGCCTCTTGTCTCGGATTCGCTGTCGATGGCTCCTGATTTCGTGGATCTGCTGTTTGAGGTCACTCATCTTGCGGCGAACTCGCCTGCGGTCAGCTTCCAGTTTCGTCTCACCTGGTCCCCGGGTTCCAATTCCGCCAGCCAATCTCGATAGTGCCTCACCCATCCCTGTGAGCCGGGGAAGCAGGTAGGACAACTGGGCCAGCTCCACCTGGATCTTGCCTTCCTTGCTGCGCGCCCGCTGGGCAAAAATATCCAGGATCAACCGGGTCCGGTCGACCACCTTGGCGCCCATCATCGCCTCAAGGTTGGTCTGCTGCCCTGGGCTGAGTTCGTGATTGACGACCACCATATCGATGGCTAAGCGATCAACCACTTCAGCGATCTCGAAGGCCTTGCCGCTGCCGATGAAAGTGGCGGGATCCGGACTCCTGCGCTCCTGCACAAACTCCTCGACAACCTGTCCTCCCGCCGTACGGACGAGCTGGTTCAATTCCTTTCGTCGGCTATCTAAAGTGGGATCGCCGTAGATGGTGGCCAGTTCCCTGGTGATCAGAGTCACGGAAGCCGCTCGTTCAGGTGCGTACCGGGTGTCCATAAACCATCTCACTCTCACCGTGCCGTTGGGCAGTTTGTCTTTCATTATAGCATATAGCCAGGCGCTTTACGGCTTTGACCCACACACCCCTTCCAGCCTGGGCATTTTCCGACCACCGCGAGATTCTGAAGGGCCCATGACTGGCCATGGGTGACCTCTCTGGGCAACTCAATGAAAAACCCGGCCATCTCAGGGCCAGGCAAAACTTCTCGCATCAAAATGGGGCCACCTGTAGGCCGGTCAGGCGCAACCTGCCTACCTGGACTCCCCTAAAAACCATGAGGTCAGCCGGGCTCCCTCTCCCCTGCCAGCTGAAAGGGGAACCACCTCCATGTCGGGAAAGCGCTTCCCCAGTTCATCTCTTCCCACTTGCGCCCACGGTAGATCCATCTTACTTGCCACCATGATGTAATCTGGCGGCCTGCGTGATCGTCTCGCGCCGCCATTGGGTGCAAGTGCCCGACGAAATAAGCCCTTCCATTGTTGAAGAGCGCCTCCCGTCCCATTGCCATTGCTGGAAGCGAGCCGATTCCAGTCCGCCCTGTGAACCAAGTCGTGAAGGGCCGAGTCAACCTCGGTAAGGCCCCTCTCACCACCCAGCTGACCCACCCGGGATGCATCAATGACGTGGACGATTGCGTCGCAGACCAGGAGGAGCCGGATGACCTCTGCTGTTGCCTTTCGCTCAGCCGGTGAAGACTGCACATCATCGGCCAGACCAGGAGCATCATAGATGGTCCAATCGCATCCCTTTGAGCCCATAAATCCGCGCGACACGGCAACTCGGACACACCGGATGCTGCCGGGGGTAGAGATCCCCTTCGAGCCTCCGCCGCGAACCCCTGATGAACCGTTGCTTCGAACCAACACACCACGTCGTCGGCCAAGCTCCGCCACCAGGCGCGAAAAAAGTGTGGACTTGCCTCCACCGGGCGACCCTGCTATTGCACACCTCATCACAATTGAATCCCCTCGAATTCTTCCTCGGTGAGCACGATCAGATCCTCACGTGTGATGTTGTCCTGTTCGACCAGGCGAAGGGCCTGCCGGCGCATGGCCGACTCGAGTAGGTTCCGAACCTGTCGGGCATTGCCCTCGCGTCTCGAGATGCCGCCCTGTTCCAAGAGGCTGACCAATCTCTTTTCCGCCCCGGGGGAGAGCCGGTACTGTCTTTGCTTCAGCGTCAGATTGGCGATGGCCAGCAGGTCCTCCGCACTGTAGTCGGGAAACTCCATGTGTATGGCGATGCGCGAACGCAGCCCCGGGTTTTGCTCCAGAAACCACTCCATCTCGCTGCTGTATCCGGCGAGGATGAGTACGAAATTGTCCTTGTGATCCTCCATTGCCTTTACCATCGTGTCGATTGCTTCCTTGCCAAAGTCCTTCTCGCCTCCGCGGGCCAGGGAGTAGGCCTCATCGATGAAAAGGATCCCATCCATGGCCTCGTTGATCTTCGCCCGAGTTTTCTGCGCCGTGTGCCCGATGTATTCGCCAACCAGGTCGGCTCGTTCCACCTCCAAAAGATGCCCCTTATTCAGAACGCCGATATCCCGAAAGATCTTGCCGAGAATCCTAGCTACCGTCGTCTTTCCAGTGCCCGGATTCCCCTTGAAAATCATGTGCAGGACCGTTGGGTCGGCAATAAGGCGTAGGCTATTGCGCATCCGCTGAATCCGCACAAATGCAGTGACTTCCCGGACCGTCTCCTTGACCTCCTCCAGGCCAATTAAATCCTCGAGCAGCTGAAAGGGATCAACCGCTTCCTTCTCCAGCACCAGGTCGGCCTTTTCGGACCTCGTCCCGCTCCGGGTAGAGGGTACCGGACGAAGGTGCGGCCTCTCTCGAGGTGTATTGGACGTGCGGATCCCATTTCCAGATCCATGATCAGGCGCAGTATTGTCCCCGTCTGCGGTGAAATAGGACAGTGCAACGGGAGCGGAAACGTGTCCCGACTCGATCCAGCTCAGTATGTCTTCCGTCTTGTAAGGGCGATGACGGTTACCTGGCATGGGCTCCAATCCCCCTTCCAGTCCGCTCAGAGAGGCTTGGAGAAGACCCCTCTAACCAGCCCCGTCTCCTCCACTCTCCGATCAACGACATCGGAATCCGTTGTATACAAACCTCGTTTCTGCATCCTCTCGAAGAAGACAGATCCTGCGAACGTGTAGCTCTTCTCCAGCCCCTGGCGGGTCAGAATTTCCTCCCGGCCGGATGCGATGAAATCGCCGATCGCCAGGCTCCGGGGGAGTTCCAGCAACTCCAGGTCCAGGGTCTGCCGAGCGGCATTGTGACCGGCTAACATTCCCGTCACCATCGCCTCGGTGTGGCCGATATAGATTCCAGCCTTCTCCCCCGCGCAGAAGAGATTCGAGAGTCCATCGACCAGCAGGCTGTTATCTCGGGGTGCCACTGCCGTGAAGCGTATGGAATTCCCCCGCCCACCTGCGTAAGGATCTTCGAATCTCGCACGCTCCAGGCCCGGGATCCTTCGCAGTTCCTGCAGCGGGAAATAGGGGGTCATCAGCTTGGCATGGCCAGTATCAAGCAACACAACGTTGTCAGCGTAATCGGGCAGGGCATACTGCTGGCAGGCCTTTGTCCCCAGCTTCCCCTGTTGGATCAGGTCCTGGGGAAGGGGAAGCACAGCGACACCTGTCTCATCGAGGGCATCGCGAATGTCCTGCGATAGGGATTCTTTGTTCAGCTTGCCCGAGCCACTCATCGCACCGGGAACATCGGGTCTTTTAATTGCCATGAGCTCTCGTACGCCGGCCCTGGCAGCCAGGCTGACCCGGGGACCAAAGGCGGGACACCGCTGAATGCACATGACGCAGCCATTGCCGTACCGCGTGCAATTTCCCATCGGACCCGAGGTGCCGGTGGCATCGACGAAGGCATCGGCCCTGTGCGTGTGCCCATCCTCATCGATGAGCGCAGATATTCGGTCGGTGTCCAATTCCACGTCCACCACGCGGCGTTCCAGATGGACGTCGACTCCGGCGTCGTGCAAGTGCCTGAGAACCAGGGGTTCAATCAGGGTAATGTCATAAAGATTCGCGTGGTCATGCCCGGGAAAGCTGATGTTCTCATGACGCGCGGCCTGATCCGTCAGTGCAAAGAGCTCTCCCCCACCCCCGAGGCGCAGGGCCTCCTCGGCGGCGGTGTGACGTCCGTTGTTGCGCATGATCCCACCGACCAGCCCAGCGCCCAACAGCATGTCGGTCTTTTCCAACAGCTGCACCTCGACGCCGGCCCGGGCCGCTGACAGGGCTGCAGCACAGCCCGCCCAACCCCCTCCTGTGACGATGACTTTTTTCGGCACCGCTCAGCCCTCCTTCCCACTGGCGGCCCGATCGATATCCCGCCAGAACACATCCTCGGGAGCCATATCCGCCTTGCAGCCGCGGATCTCCGTCCCATCGCGCAGGACAATGCTACAGCTCCCACATAGTCCATCTGCACATACCATGATGCTGTTGTTGGAAGCCACCCACTCCTGTTTCGGTTCTAAGAGCTGGGCCACATCGCGATGCAAAAAGTCGCTGCCCAGGGTGATGATCAGGTCAGCTCGACTGGCCCCAATGATCTCCGATAATCGTCCGAGGTCCGCGTGAGTCACCGTGTCGTAGAACCTTGTGGCCAGTACGCGCCCGTCAAACTCCTTCAGATTGTCTAGGATGTATAGGCCTCCACTCAGCCCAGGGTCTATAGCAATACTGATGTCATTTTCCTGCTCCAACAGATTTCCGACAACGCCTGGAATCAGCGATTGACCGGTACTGGACACGAGAATAAGGACCTTCTGACCGAAAGCCCTGAGTAGACGCCTGACGCCAAAAAGCGCTCCGTAATAGGGCCCTTTCAGAGCCCACTCACTCCCGGCGCACATCAAGGCAGAAGTCTTGGGCCCCCGAATCTGAAAAACGATGGTAAGGGTCTGCTCCTCAGAATCCACACCGCACACAGCCATTGGGGCAGCAGAGATGTCCTCATCGTTCGGTCGCTTCACCATGACGAAGCTTCCCGGCCTTCTCAACTCAGTCTCCCACCCACCAGGCAGTTCCAATCGGACAAGATAGAGCTCATGGCCAATGACCTGTCGCTGACGCACAGGGGTGCTGACGAACTCCCTGACCCTGATCGGGCCTCGGTGACGGAAGTGGTGGTCGTACACACAGGTTCCCGACCACAGACAGAAGTCACAGGTCTGGGCTCCGGTGATGACGGGGCAAGCCAGGCAATAACCGGCTATCCCCGGGGCACACGGGCACCAGGCTGACCCTGCGTCATGACAGCGAATCGCGTATTTGTTGTTCTGGGACACACACATCCCCCCATCTCGTGAGGCAGCAAGTGCAGTATCAAAATATGAGAGGGGTGGGGATAGTGTGTGTATGAGGACGTGGGTGCTCTCGGTCCTGAGAAGATCCCCATGGCTAAAACGGGGCCGTCCGTTCAGGGTGATCGGAGATCATTTCATCGAAACGACCCCTGAGAGGATGCATCAACAGCCTGGAGCAGGTATGACGTGGAGATTTGAGAAGACCTCGCACAGTGTCCCTCACCTTGGGCGTTCCGATCGCGCCACGCTCGCTGCGGCCACATGACTGAAGAAGTTCACAATGTTGCCATCAGGGTCGCGGAACCAAAATGATCGCCTGCCCCAGGGATAAATCGTCGGCGGTTTAACAATGTCCACCCCGAGATCCCTCAGTCGCTCGTATTGATCGTTGACATCCGAAACCTCTATCTCAACGGTGTAACCGCCGCTACCCGCACCCTCCGTGGAACCAGGTGCCATGGCCTCCATGCTGGCCTTCGAGAACAATGTCAGGCCTACGCCTTCTAACAGTAGCCTGGCATCGGTTTCATCACCTTCGGCTTCCGCCTGGAGGATTTCCTGAGAGAAGTCCCTCAGTGCAACCACGTCGTCGGTAACAATGCAGATTCCCTCGAATCGTGTGCCCATGAGATCCTTCACCTGTACGAAAACGAATCATTTGACGGGCGTAGGATCCGACATGGAAAGATGTTCGACCGGGTTCAGCCACCTTACAGGAAATGGTGAACAGATCTCGAAATAAACCACAGCAGTCCTGTGGGCGAATTCCGGTCATGGGACGAGATAGAAATTCCAGTTCGAGGAGGAAGCGGCTATGCGCCTTGTCATCGGGAAGATTAGCCACGAAAGCAATTCCTTCAGCGTGATACCCGCCGATCTTGAGGCCTTCAATGAAAGAGGATACCGCCGCGGGGCCGATATCTTGACCGCCTTCGAAAACACGAACACTCCTCTGGGCGGATTTTTGGCAGGCGCCCAATCCCAGGGAGTTGAACTGATTCCCACCGTGGCCGCAGAGGCCACGCCTTCGGGCCCCGTCACCCGAACCGCCTTTGAGACCATTCTCGAGGATTTGCTCCAGGGGATTCGGACCGCAGGGAGCTTTGATGGGATCCTGCTTCAGCTGCACGGTTCCATGGTCACCGACGACTACGAGGATGGTGAGGGTGTGATTCTCTCCGCCGTCCGGGATGAGGTGGGGTGCGACATCCCCATCATCACCACCCTTGACCTGCATGGGAACATCACCGATCTCATGCTTGAAAAGGCCACCGCCTTCTTTGGATACGATACCAACCCTCACGTCGACAAGTACGAGCGGGGCCTGGAGGCCTTTTCCGCCATGGTCCGAGTCGTTGAGGGCAAATCCCATCCCGTAATGGCACGGTCCCACCCGCCGATCATGCCTCACCCACTCCGTGTTCGAACGGATACCGGCCCCCTGGTGGCCCTGTTGGAGAGAGCCCGGGAGTGGGAGAACAAGCCCGGTGTGATCAACGTCTCCGTCTTTGGCGGCTGGCCCCACGTTGATATACGCGATGCGGGCATCTGTTTCGTCCCTGTGACGGAGGGTGACCGGTCACTGGCAGAGACTATTGCCCAGGATCTCGCCGAGGACGCCCTCAATCGCCTGCCTGAGTTCCTTCCCCGGGACCTGGTGCAGACAGAGGATGCCGTTCAACGGGCGATGGAGGCCACAGAGGGACCCGTCATACTGGCGGAGATCGGCGACAGCCCCGCTGGCGGGAGCTCCGGGGACGGTACCGTCACCCTGCGAGCCCTCCTCGAGGCCGGAGCCGACGGGGTTGCTATCGTTGTCAAGGACCCCGAGGCCGTGGCAGAGGCCGTTAGACGGGGCGTGAGGAGCTCCTTCGAGATGGAAGTGGGTGGTAAAACCGACACCTTCCACGGTGAACCGGTGGTGGTCCGGGGAACGGTCCGGGCACTGACAGACGGGACCTACCAGAACCGCGGCCCCAAGGACACCGGCGTGAAGATGGACGTGGGCAGGACCGCTGTGATCCGGGTCGGCCAGGATTTCGACATTGTACTCACCGAGAGACGGATCTCTCCCACCGACCCCGAGGTCTTCCGCCAGGCGGGAATTGAACCCTCAGCGAAGAAGATCGTGGTCCTCAAATCGGGAGGACATTTCCGGGCCGGGTTCACGTCCATGGCAGCCGATATCATCGATGTGAACACCCCTGGAGTGACTGCCGCTGACGTGACGTCGTTCAACTACGAAAAGGTCAACCGCCCGATCTTCCCCCTGGATGACATCACCGGGTGAGAGAACGGGTGAGCGGCGGGGTCATCCCCCGCCGCTCACCCACCCTGACTGGCATGCGGATGAGGCGATTTACTCACGTTGACGAGGCCAGCGGCAGCGGTCAGTCATGGATGGGCCTGTCTGCACCAGAAGCTAGAATTAGGCAGAGTTCGAGGCTCCTCCCGCAAACGGGGAGCCTCGCCTCCTGTTGGCGATCACATGGACACACCAGTCCTGGTTCCCAGCCATGTGTAGGATCGGAAGAGGCGGGCAAGACGCCTACTTCCGTCCGCTCACTCAAACGGAACGTACAGTTTTCCCGTATTCCGCTTTCCTCGATTGCAAGCATATGCTGCAGCGAATCACTTAAAATCCGGAATGAGGGTCAGCAAACTCACCAGCCTGCACTCCCCGTAGAGGAATCGCTCAGGATACCGTCTCCATCCGATGTTCCTCCATCGTCAGCACCGGTGTGACCAGATACGGAGCACAATCCAGCGGTTCAGTCGATTGAATGACTTGCGGATATGAGCTTTGCGGTGATTGGGTACCCAAAGACCCTCGCCATGAACACCAAGAGACTGCCGCTGGACTGGGAGGCGGTCTTCGGCCACCCGTTGATCGAAGCTCTCAATCCTGTTATCCGAGGTTGGCTGAGGGGAGGTTCTTGATGATGATCCCCGGAAGGATCAAAAATCGCTGGTTGTTCACTACGTACTGCAGGCGTCAGTACTGCTACTCGCGGGACCAGCCAATCCATCGCCCGGTTCCGGTGATCGAGGCCGCCCGGACCATCAAGCAGCATTGGGAAGGTGTGTTGAGTTGGTTTGCGGGTCGACTCAATACCGGGCTGTTGGAAGGGATCAATAGTCTCATTCAGGCGGCCAGGGCCAGGGGCTATCGCACCAACGGTAATCTCATAACCATGGCCTATCTCATTGCCCGCAAACTGGAATATGGATTACCCACATGAAACAGCGAGGAACCAGCTTACCATTATATGATATCGTTATCGGGATATTGTTGACGTTATTCCGATAACGGCATAAAATGTGCATGAGGTGATCTCCTATGAAATATATAAGCTCAAAGAAAGCAAGTGAAAAATGGGGAATAAGTGACCGGCGAATCCGAGTGCTTTGTAATGAGGGCCGTATTGAAGGTGCTGTAAAAATTGGACGCAATTGGTCTATACCTTTTGATGCTGTTAAACCTGTGGATGCAAGAGAAGCAAATAAGAAGGAGTACTTTGGATTAGAATTCGACTTCAGTTATATTGATTCCCTAAAAGAATCTATCGATCAGCACAGGCCTTTTTCAAAAGGACTTGCCAATTCCCTACATGAGAAACTAATTGTTGAATGGACATATAACACCAATGCGTTAGAAGGAAATACCCTGACATTGTCAGAGACCAAAGTTGTCCTTGAAGGAATTACCATCGGCGGGAAAAGTATGGTTGAACATTTAGAAGCAATGAACCATCGTCAAGCTATACTTTTTGTAGAAGATCTTATTGCTAATAAAGAACTACTTTCTGAATGGAATATCAAGAATATCCATGCTCTGATACTGAAACAAATAGATAATACGAATGCCGGCAAATATCGGATTGAAAATGTTGTAATTAGCGGTGCAAAACATACTCCCCCGAAGCATTATGAAGTTGGAGATCTGATGCAAAGACTTATCGCAGAATATCAAAATGAGTGGAAAGTATTTCATCCTGTTGTCAGGGCAACACTACTCCACGGAGAATTTGTGAAAATTCATCCGTTCTTAGATGGAAATGGCAGGACTTCAAGACTGCTACTTAACTTTGAACTTATAAAGAACGGATATCCTCCAATCATTATCAAGAATGAGGAACGAGCAAAATACTATGATGTTCTTGATCTAGCGCATACAACCATGAACTATGAGCCATTCATCAAACTGGTATCAAAACTTGTGATAGATTCTGAAACACTGTGGTTGTCCTTATTAGATTAAGAACAATTGTTTAATCTCGTCAGATCGGTAATTCAAACACATGAAATGGCTCAAGCGAGGAAGGCCCACCCTTATCCATCAGCGGTCTGTCTTGTTAACTGATAGGAGGAGCTCACCTTCAGGATAAAAAGAATTGTGGTTACAGTACTGCAGTGGGCAAACATTGCTCTTTGTTTAGTTTAGCTGCGTTGGCGATAGTGATCTTTGCGGGGAATGCGACGTTCCACCGATCAACATTGCAGTCATGATAATTGAGATCTGTAGAGGGAGAGCCAGGCGACGCCGTGGAGTAGGAGTGTGGCGCCTTATCCTCATTTCGAGGCAGGTTTCCACACCCCTCTCCCCGAACCGGACGTGCGCTTTTACGCATCCGGCTCTCCACAAGGTTGATCGAGTTTCACTCGTGCAACTTGGTCTGCCATGTAAGTACCCATTTTGCCGGTGCGCAGGAATTCACCCGCGGCCTCCTCACTTGATCAGCCAGTTACTCCCCTGCTGTCCCCCTTCGCCCTGTGCGCGGCTTTCCCGCGCTCCGACTACGACGGGGACTCCGCCACGGCTGGTTCTTCGGTGGACCCCGCACCTATCCCGAATCTCGGAACGATACCAACCGCTTCCCCCGTTCACCTGTATCCGTTTGGGTGACACGGTGCCCAGCTTACACCCCTGAGGGCCCATCTCCGGGGCGATCGCATTGTCCCCGGAGCCATCGATGCGGGATAGGGATAACCCGTCATCAAAGTCCGATACAGATCTGGCTAACCGTACCGGATACCCTCTTACGACCGATATTCACCAGGTTTGAGTCGCTGACGAATTAAGAGGCTTCAACCACTGGTTCGCTTTCGCTGCACCTTCCACCCTTGCTGGCACGCCCCCGTCGTCTGGTGATGCCGACGTTGCGTTACTGTTGTCAGGGCTGCTCCCGCCCGCCGGCGCGGCTCCGCCGTCAGACTGCCCCTAGCTTCTACCCCCGGATGCGTCCGGAGGTGGCCATCATTTCAGATCGCACGGTTTACAGATGCTTCGTGGCGCACAGCCGAATTCGTCTACGGGGCCCAAGACTAGCATAAGCAGCAATGCAGCATAACGGCATGCCATGGATTATATGGAAAAGGATCAGCGATTGTGCCGGTTATTCGTGAGGCTAGGTAAAAGAGGGCGGGGGTTCCGAATACCAGAAACAGCCACCAGGCAAGCGGCATCCTCCACAATGTCAGGCGGCGGAGATAACTACCAAGGCCGCCCAACCCGTAGTAGCGCCAGATTAGTATAAACGCAGCAAAGGCCGGGGCGT
>PXCI01000324.1 GCA_003566675.1 Clostridia bacterium | reverse complement strand
TCTGTCGGCAACCAGGGGGAATATTCTGGGGTCGTGGGTCAGCACCAGCTTGAATGCATCGTCGACCTCGCTGAAGGCCGCATCTACGTCAGATCTCCGGCTGTAGAAGTCAGATACCCCCACCAACGTCAGTGAGACGCCCCGAATCTCGATGCTGGTGCTGGCGTTTTCGAGGGACTCAACTCCAACGTCTTCAAGCGCCTGGATTACCTGCGGCCCTCCGGCTGACCAGTCGTGATTGCCCATGACCGACAGTATGGGTGTCTCCCGCCGGAGCTGGGCCAGGACCTGGGTTACGGGCTCAATCTGGCTGACCTGCGACTCCACCAGGTCACCGGTGAGGCAGATGAGGTCGAATTGCTCTTCCCCGATGGCGGCCAACACGTCGATGTGGGTTTGCGAGGTGGAGCGATTGTGCCAGTCGGTCAGGTGAAGGATTCTCAACCCGTCCAGGTCTGTGGGCAGCTCGGTGATCTTCACCCGGACCTCTGTGACCTGGACCCAGTGGGTGCTGGCGTATGTGATGCCGGCGAAGATGATGGCAGTGCCGATGATGACCAGGGATGCGATCTTGTGCAAGGGCATTGCAGATATCACCTATCCATGGTGATGACAAGACGATAGCTCACCGTGAAGATAGACAGGGGTTTCCCCCCGTCCTCTACTTGATCGCTGCCGATGGAACCATCCCCATGAAGGCTGACCCCTTCCCATCGAGACATCCAGTCTTCGTTGCTGTCCTGCGACAGGGGATCCGGGGTGCTCTACCGGATGCGAAGGTTTCCGAGCCCGTTTCGGTTGAACTCCTCTACGTAGGATTGGACGAGGTTCTCATAGGGTGGAAACCAGTCATCGATATCGACTTCATCGAGGTCCTGGTCAAGGTCCTCCGAGACGTCGCGCCGGGCCAGTCGATCTGTGAGTTCATCCCAGAAGGTGTCCTCTTCGAATTGGTCTATGTATGTCAGGGCAGGGCGTTCGTCTTCATACTTTTGCGTGTGATAATAGGCATCCTCGTTCTGCTCCACCCATTCATCGCCGACATCGAATTCCTCGGCATGCCCCATTATCTTCTGCTCGAGGGAATGGTAGTCTTTCGTTTCTTTCCTGCTGCCGATCGTGTGTGCATCCAGAACCCAGCTGGCCATATACAGCATGTCCAAAAGAAGCAGGTATTCCTTGCGGTTCAGATCGATTTTCATTTCAATACCTCCTCGTATTATATGGTCTGAGCAGCGTTCATGAACCGTGATGCGCCTGTTGCGCAACCCGGGCTCAATGGCAGGGCATTGGCCTCTTGTCTATTCATAATATCATCTCCCGCAGGAGAATTCGCAGTCAAACACTACAGGATCAGAGGGCCATCCCGAGCAGCACGAAGATCCCCATCCCGGCGACAACCGTTAGCAGCAGGCTCTTGGTCTTCCAGGCGATGATCAGAGCTGCAAATCCAGACAACAGGCGGGCATTTGACAGTGAGAGATTGAGGGTCTGGTCCTGGTACAGAAGGGCGGGGAGTACGAGGGCGGACAGGGCCGAGGCCGGGACAAACCGCAGTGCCTGCTTCAACAGGGGTGGTACCTCCATGTTTCCAAACAGGTGAATGAAGGATAGGCGCAGGAGGAACGTGCCCACGGCTGTGACGGCAAAGACGATCAGCAGGGTCCGGTGGTCCATCATGCGCCGCCTTTCCGGGTCGAGGGACGTTTGCGCAGGATCCCTGATGTCATCCCAGCGAGGATTCCTGTCAGAATCCCTATGATCAGTCCCAGGTTCAGGGGTAGTGGGTGGGCTATGACAGCCACGAGTCCCCCTGTGGCTGCAGCGATCACGGTATCGGTATCATCGAGGGCACCGACCAGGACGGCTAGGAAGGTCAGGGGAATGGCGAAGTCCAGCCCCCAGTGGGCGGGTATGTTTGAGCCGAGGTAGATTCCGGCTGCGCTGAAGACCTGCCAGGTAACCCAGATGGGCACGGAGGCTCCGAGGTAATACCATTGGGGATCTGTGATGTTATGGTCACGCACTCGCAATATGGAGATGGCGTAGCCCTGATCGGTGAGCAGGTATGCATAGAGCCACTTGCGTGGATTGGCCAGTGACTTGAAAAAGGGAGCAATGGACGCACTGTAGACGACAAAACGCATGTTGATAATGAGGGCGGTATAGATGACCACGAAGGAGGCCGCGCCGGCCCCAATCAGTTGATAGGTTGCCAACTGGGATGCTCCGGCGAAGACGAATACCGAATAGAGCATCGCGGTGCCCTCGGGTATACCGGCGTTTATTGCAGCAATGCCGGAGATCAAGCCGAAGGGGATGATTCCGAGAAGAAGTGGCGAGATGTCTTTCAGTCCTGCACGGAAGTCCTGTTGGGCATCTGTCATCAGTTGACCTGCTCTCCAGGGTTATGGGGATTTCCGGTCCGAGGTTGAGTGTCTCGCCTCAAACCGATGAGGGTGGCGACCTTGGACAGAGCCGGATCCCATGCTGTGAAGGGCGGATACTCTGTTGTCGACACTAGGCGCGGAAATCCAAGTACGACCTGTATCCTACGGTAACAATAACAACTCTATATACAGGGTTCACAACCCGTCAAGCCTATCACAACAAGTGTTAGTTTCGGCCAATCGGTAGGAGCTTCAAAAACATGGGCGCAGATCCCGTCCATGCGGAAACCGTCACTGGATGTGTGTGGCATGCCTCGGCGTCTCGACGCGCGGTAGCTTGCCTGATTGCACGACTGACATGGTCACTAGAAACTGATCCTCGGGGCTGTGAGTCCTCCCTGTGTTTCATAAAGCAGTCTCGCCTCTCGGGGAAAGAATATCACTCCTCCCACCTGTCCACAATTGCGCCTCTGATGATAGTCAGCCAGGTGGTTCGAATCCAGGGGCGAACCGCAGCCGGAACAGTCTCCCCTCGGTAAGCTTTTGGATTGGACTCTCTGGTTCAGATGTTACTTGGGTCGATTGCCCCCTACATCGCAGGCACCGTTTATGGTAAAATGGTGTTGCGTGTAGGCAGATTCTGAATCAAGAGGAGGACACTTGTGGTATGAGGTGGGGGTACTGAGCGACCACATCAGGTGAGATACGCTCCAGCCGCTGGCTGGCTATGCGTGGGTCTGACGTGAGGTCCCTGGTACCACCTTTGCACATTTCACTTTATCGTTACCCCTTCAGCAGCCAGTCCGGTTGGGCAGGCTGTTGTTTATGTTTTGGGGGGGTGTAAAAATGTGGCGTATGCAGGCTTCAGGCCTGACCGTAAGATTTGATGGGGAGACGCTTTTCGGGGATCTGTCCTTTGAACTGTTAGAGGGGGATCGCCTGGCCCTAGTTGGAGACAATGGTTCGGGTAAATCTACCCTGATCAAGGCTCTGGCGGGTGAGCTTGACCTCGATGGTGGAACGGTGTCCTTCGTTCCGCAGCGTCCGGTCACCGCCTATTTGCCGCAGGAGATCCCGAGCTATGATCCGGATCATACCCTGTGGGAGTTTGCCCGGGCGGGTATGGCGGAGATTATCGAGATGCAGGGGCAGCTGGAGGCGCTGGAACGGGCCATGGCCGAAGGTGATCAGGATGCTGACTCCGTCTTCTCCAAGTACACGGCCCTCAGGGAGAGGTTCGATGTCGTCCAGGGATACAGCTGGCGGAGCCGGCTCAGGGGGGTGCTCAACCGGATGGAGCTGCCCGAGAGCTGGTGGGACCGGCACGTGAGCTCCCTGAGTGGGGGAGAGCGGACCCGGCTGCTGTTTGCCCGGCTACTGGCGTCACAGCCCGGGCTTCTGCTGCTCGATGAGCCCACGAACAACCTCGACTGGCCGACCCTTGAGTGGCTCCAGGGTTTCTTCTTGGAGTTTCGCGGGACCATCCTGTATGTCAGTCACGATCGGCAGTTCCTCGAGAAGACGGCGACCCGGGTGATGGAACTCAGCAGGGGCGAGCTGGAAGTCTACGACTGTGACTACCTGACCTACCGCGAGGAGCGACGCCTTGCGCGGGAACGGGAGTGGGCCAGCTATGAGAAGCAGGAAAAGGAACGCAAGCGATTGATGGAAGCTTTGAGAAAACAGAAGGACTGGGCTAGCAAAGCCCATGCCCAGGCAGGAACGAACGACTTTTTGCGACGGAAGGCCAAGGTCGCCGCACGCAAGGCAAAGGCCGTGCAGAGCCGCATAGAACACCGCCTGCAGGATCGGGCCTCAAAGCCGTGGGAGAAAGATGGAGTCAACCTGCAGATTGACCTTGGTGGCCGAACAAAGGAGAGCATTGTGCTGGCCTCCGGTCTGAGCGTTGGCTATGGTACTACGGTTGTTGCCTCGTCCATCGATTTCGATCTGAAACGCAATGATCGGCTGGCCATTGTGGGCGCCAACGGCACAGGCAAGAGCACTCTTCTGAAGACCCTGCAGGGCCAGCTGCCACCGGTGGATGGCGAACTCCACGTGTCTTCCGGGGTTGAGTTTTTTGTGCTCAGCCAGGAGGTGGATGATGTGGACCCAGGGCAGACGCCCGAGGCGTGGCTGACGGAACGGACCGCCGGCGACAGAACCTCGGTGCGGACGGCCCTGGCGTGCCTGGGGCTTGGGGGCAGGCAGGGCGTGACCCGTTTCGACGAGCTTTCGCGAGGGCAGAAGGTTCGAGCCGTTCTGGCCCAGCTGGTTCTTGCTGCTCCGGGCCTGATTTTTCTGGACGAACCAACCAATCATCTCGACCTGGATTCCAGGGAGCAGGTGGAGGAGGCCCTGGATGATTATCCGGGTGCCCTGGTCTTTGCCTCCCACGACCTGTACTTCGTGCGCAGGCTGTCTACCCGGTTGCTTGACCTGGACTGCCGCCCACCACGGTTCTACCGCGGGAGCTACGACGAATACAGCGAAAAGCAGGGCGGTGCTGATTTGGATAAGGATGCCCGGCTGCTGCTCGAGACCCGGGCGTCGGTTCTGTCCCAGAGGCTGTCGGAGCTCGAGGGCACCGCCGATGAGCAGTACAGGGAGTGGGCCCGGCAGCACGGGGAGATCCTGACGCAGCTTCAGAGTATGCGGAAGTCCGATGGCCGTTCAAAGACCTGAGTTGATCTCATCAGATCCCGGGCTCTCGCAGAAGGAAGCCCGGGATCTGACCGATGAGGGGCAGACAGCACGGAGGGTGTTCAGTCCTGCAGGGCCGATGGGACTTCGAGGCCCGGGTTCCCTGGAGGGTCGGCCTTCCATTCTCCCCGAAGCCCTAGTATTTTCAGGGCTGAGTCCGGGGTTCTCTGTCCTACTCATGGGCTGTGGTCCCAGGTCTGGGCGGTCTTGACCAGATCGGCCCGAGGGGGATCGACAGTCCCGGAAAGTCTGGGTGTTCGAAGGTCTGCTCGTCTACGCCGGTTGCGACTATGTAGTAGTGGCCGTCGGCCAGGGCAAAGGCCTCAATGGTGTCCTCGTCGGGATCGACGATCCAGTAATGCTGCACGCCGGTTCGGGCGTAGACCCCCATTTTCTGAATCCGATCCCTGCGGCGGCTGTGAGGCGATAGGATCTCCAGCACGAGTGCCGGGGCACCTTTTATCCGCTTTTCCTCAATAATCTTTGAATCTTCAGCGGGGACATAGAACAGATCGGGCTGCACAACATTGTACTCGGACAGGCTAATGTCCAGAGGGGCGCCGAAAACTTCGCCTTGAGGGTCTCGGGAGGCGAAGTAGTCTTCAAGGGCTCGTTGCAGGCGCCTGGACACCCGCTGGTGATGAACAACAGGCGAGGGTTCCTTCACCAGGCAACCATCCAGGATCTCTATCTTGTATTGGGGCTCTGGAGGCATCTTAGCGTAGTCTTCATAGGTAAGCCCTCCGCCCCTGCCTTTCGATGACGTCTCTCTCAGAGGGGTGTCATCTCCGCGTGTGAGAACAGCCACAACCGCTGACGGGTCATAACGATACTGTCGCGAGCCCAGCTGCACGAAGGGGATCCGCCTCTCCCGGGTGTATCGCCAGACGGTCTCCACGGAGACATTGAGCTCAGCGGCCAGCTCTTGCGCCGTGAGCAATCCGCGCTCATTCATGTCGTCACCTCCTGCTCCTATGCTAACAAGATGCAACAACACAACGCAATACGACACAACTTCAGGTCACCATGGGCATCTCGCTTATTACATCTTCTCGTTGTGGAGGTTCGGTAGATGAGGCCTTTTAAACGCGAATACCCACGGAGGGACAAACCTTGCGTGGAGGCTCATGGGTATGAGAGCGTGATCCTGCGGATCCTGTAGATGGATCGTCATCGGATGGGATGGGGAAAGTGCTGGTTGATTCCCTCCAAATGGCAGCCCGTGATGGTGTACCATCTGCTGTACAATGCCCGAATGTGTTCTGCCATGGATTCGGCAATGTTCTCCTCTGCTCCCGGTCTCAATCCCACGATCCCGGGTCCGTCTTCGAGAATCAGGGCGAAGATGAGCAGTCTCTTCAGGGCCGATGCGGCCTCGAAGTAGGCGATGTCCGGCACCGTCGCCTGTCGAACTTCCTCGTAGCCCCTCAGTAGTTTCTCTCTGATTCCAGCTGCATCACCGAGGAGCAGGGTCCAGCCGAGATCAAATCGGTAGTCCGTAACCCGCACCTGGGTCCAGTCGATGACACAGAGTTCACCCCCTGGACCGATCAGCACGTTCTCCGGGTGGAAGTCCCCGTGCACTACGGCTGGAGACATTGTCGATGGGGGGTGTTTCATAAGCCACTCCCAGCCGGGGGTGAACCCATGCTTCTCAAATCCCTGGGACAGGTAGGCCAGATCCGCTATTTCCTCGCCTATGCTGCGGTAATGTCCACCCGTGAAGTCCTTGAAGGGCAGCAAGTGAAGATCCCAGTAGAGACGGCAGAATCTCCGAAGGATTTGTGCCCTTTCCGGCGGACTCATATGCCGATAGGCCTCCCCGATCGACACTCCTGCAAAGCGTTGCATGACCAGAAAGGGCTTCCCCATGTAGTGAAGATCGTCGACCATCTCGACATGAGCTGGAACGGGATACCCGTGCTCCTGCAGCCAGAGGAGCCCGAGATATTCACGTTGGTGCCGTCTCGAGAGCCAACCCATGTCTTGTGTGGGGATCTGGTAAATCCGGAGAATCCGGTCCATCTCTTTGGGCTGCCCGCTGCGAGAAAGACACAGTTTGAAGGAATAGATCTCACATTCCATGCCTTCAGCAATCTGAGCCAGGTCGCTTACCCGAATGTCCTCATACTCGGGGTGGACATCCTGGTAGTAGGTCTGTATTGCCTTGCTGACCCTCATTGGTGACACGATCCCTTCGTGGGCCGGGGAGCCCGGTTCCCTTAACGCCTTCATTCACCAGTGGACAGGTCCGACCTCATTGCTGGTCGTGCAAGCCCATGTGTGCGATTTTGCAAGGCTGGTGTAGGATGGGGCTCATTGCTTCATCCTACACTCATCTTCGGTATGGTAGGCCCATTTCCCTGTCTTAGATCGGGGCTTTGCTGCATGCGCATCGGCGCTGCGATCCAGGCGACGAGTGGACCCGATGGTCCTCTGGAAACCAGATGGAAGTGTCTTTGTACTGGCGCCCTTCGATGCCAACAGGACCCCTGGGAATGGTTTTCTGTGCAGTGGATGGGTCGATTCCCGCATCCCTTCGTTCCGCCCGCATATGCTAGAGAATTGCAGTATAACTCATAATGTGCACAGGCGATGCCCGGCGGGGGCGCGGGTCTTGTCGCATCTTGTTGTGGCGGTCCGCCTTGATCCATCCGTCCTCGGGATACCCGTTGACGAAAACACGGGTTGCGTATAATATGAAACGTATAAATCGTAGTATAAAGATGAAGAGAATCATAAAATAGTATTACATATGAATGATCATCATTGATTTCGTATCGGACCGGGGTTCCAGGATCCGTTCCCGCGAGGCTCAGTTTCCGAGGGTAAAACATCAAAGCGTACGATCAGGGCTGGGGCAGACAGGATCCAATCCCTGGCGCATGGGCCCTGCTTTTCACAGCAGTGATGCTTATAACATGCCGCCGTACGCACTGTGAACATGATGGCACCAGAGATCACATGGCTCCGATTGTGATTGTGTTCTCTTCTCCGCGTAAGACCTCCGGTGGGATGTCCGTTGGAGGGCTTGGGCTTACGTTGCCCATTTGGTCCGCCAGGTTGCCCGATCTGGGGCGTTACGGGGGCGCTTCAGCTTTGCGAATTTTCGAGTTCCATCTTTCACGGGGACATTCAGGGAAATGCAAACGATGAACAGGTGGGGATGGAGAGGGGGGCGGAATCTTCTGCTTTGAGACGGGTGGGCAGGCAGTCAGTCTGGGGGGATTGAGACGCACAGTGGTAGGTCAACATTGCAGAAAAAAATTGGGAGGTGTGGTGCACAGATGACAAGAACACTGCGGGTGATGCTCGTGATCCTGATGGTCCTTTCTCTGATGGTTGTGACGGCATGCGGTGCTACGGAAGAACCACAGCCGGACGAACCCGAGACTCCGGAGACTACCGAGGATCCCGAGGACGATCCTGAGGATCCTGTTGATGACGGAGAGCCTCGCTACGGAGGCGTATTGACCCGGGCGGCAATCTATGGGGATGCCGAATCTCTGGATCCTCACCATGCGACTCGCGTGGCGGCAAACATGCACCTGATGAACATCTTTGACGGGCTTATCTACCTGTCTGAAGAGGGGATTGAGGAGCCGGCGGTGGCAGAGAGTTGGGATCTAAGCTCCGACGGGCTGGTGTACACATTCTACCTCAGGGAAGGCGTTCTGTTCCATAATGGCCGTGAGGTGACGGCCGACGACGTCAAGTATAGCATGGAGCGCGTCATGGATCCCCAGAATGAGTCACCGCACATGTTGCGCTTTGAATCCATCGTGGGTGCTAGGGAATTTATCGCAGGTGAGGCAGACGAGGTTGTGGGCCTTCAGGCTGTCGACGACTACACTGTCAGATTTGAGCTGGTTGACGTTGACAACCTGTTCCTCCGCGAGCTGACGACATTGGCCGGCTACATCCTTCCAAAGGAAGAGGTGGAGCGGCTCGGAGACCGGTTCAGCGAGAACCCCGTGGGCTGTGGTCCTTTCGTATTCGAAGGATGGGTCAAGGACTCCGAGATCACCATGACCGCCTTCGAGGATTATTACCGTGGCCGCCCCTATCTAGACAGGGTCGTAGCGCGGGTCATCAGGGAGCCGGCTACACGTGAGATGGAGTTTGAGTCCGGCGGGATTGACATCTACGTTCTGACAGATCCCCAGTATGCTCGGCTGCAGGATGATGCCCGTTACATGGATTACCTGATCGAGGTCCCAGAGTTGTTCATGCGTCACATCGGGTTTCATACCCAGAAGCCCCCCCTTGATGATGTCAGGGTGCGACAGGCCATCAACTACGCCATTGACAGGAATGTGATCATTGAACAGGTGCTTCACGGAAAGGCTTACCCGGCGATGGGATGGTTCCCACCTACCAATCCTGGGTATAACCCCGACATCGTGAATCATGCCTATACCTACGATCCCGACAAGGCCCGGGAGCTGTTGGCAGAAGCAGGTTATGAAGATGGGTTTACCGTCACCTGTCTGACCACGGATCACCCGGCCTGGGGACTTCCCGCCCTTGAGGCAGCCATGGGATATCTCGAGGAAGTGGGCATCACCGTCATCCCTGAACTGCAGGAGGGGGCCGTGGTCCTCGCTCGAGCCTATGAGGGGGATTTCGAGATGTACATCCATTCCTTCGGCATTGCCCATCCCCTGGATCTGCGCCGAAGGTCCCATACAGACACGTTCGGAGCGCCCGGGAATACCTTCCGATACAGCAATGAGGTTGTGGATTCCCTGCTAGACCGGGCGATGCGAGCCGTAGATCGAAACGAGATGCTTGATCTGTTGCGCGAGGCCGAGCTCATCATCCTCGAGGAGGCCCCCACCTGGTTCTACAACTACAACAAGGCTGTCATGATTCACCAGCCCTGGGTGCATGGCCTCGTTGCCAACCCCGCTGACATGGACTACCAGTTCCTGCATGAGGTGTGGCTCACCAAGGCCGACTGATGTAGGGAGCCTTGAGGGCTGAGGGAGGAGTGTCCCCTCAGCCCTCTCGAACGGAGGGTTCTGCTAATGGGTATGACAGCATTCATACTCGGGCGCTTGCTTTCGGCCGTGCCCATCTTTCTTGCTATATCATTGATCATCTTCGTGCTCATGTTCGTGGTTCCCGGAGATCCCATCACAGCGATGCTGGACCCCCGGGCGGCTTCGCTCAATCCCGAGATGCTGGCCCGGATGCGTGCTCAGTGGGGCCTTGACGATCCCATCCACATACGGTACTTCAGGTTCCTCGGCAACATCCTGCAGGGAGACCTTGGGATATCGTATCGCACCAGGTTGCCCGTCACGGAGGAGATTCTGGCCCGCTTTCCCGCCACAGCCCAGCTCGCTTTTTACGCCATGATATGGGCGACGGGAGTCGGCATCACCCTTGGGGTGATCTCTGCTGTCAAACAGTATTCCATCCTGGACACCGGTTCCATGGTAGTGGCCCTCGCGGGGGTATCCATGCCCGTCTTCTGGCTCGGGCTCATGCTCATGTACCTGGTGGGTGTGTTGTGGCCGATCCTACCTCCTTCCGGTTATGGGACCTGGAGACACATGGTTTTGCCCACCATAACATTGGGAGCGGCAATGACCGGTCTGTTCGCACGTCTGACCCGGTCTTCCATGCTCAGTGTCACCCGGTTGGAGTACATCACCACGGCAAGGGCCAAGGGGCTTTCTGAACGGATGGTCATTTACAAACATGCCCTGAGAAATGCCCTGATGCCGGTGGTCACCATGGCTGGGCTTCAGCTGGCAACCCTGATGGGAGGCGCAGTGATCACCGAGAGCGTATTTGCGATTCCAGGTGTGGGCCGATTGACCATCGACAGCATCAGTTGGAGAGACATGCCCACGGTCCAGGGATGCGTTCTGTTTCTCGCAGTAGCCTTTGTCATGGTCAACCTGACCGTCGATGTGCTCTATGCTTTCATTGACCCCCGGGTGCGCTATGACTGATCTGAAGGGTGGAGGTGAGATGGGTAACATGGACATTCAACAGGTGGATGCGCTGAGGCCACATGATGGGGAGCCCGAAGAGATTCTCTCGCCTGGCAAGCTGATGTGGGTGCGTTTTCGTCGGAACCCTTCGGGCATATTGGGTCTGGCGATCACCGTGGCCCTCCTTTTCATCGCCATTTTCGCTCCGTGGCTAACGTCCTTTGATCCGTTGAAAAACGACCTGGCGTCGTCGCTGATGGGCCCCTCGCTAACACACCCCCTGGGAACGGATCAGCTGGGGCGGGACGTGCTGACGCGGGTTCTTTGGGGGAGTCGCATATCTTTGAGTGTGGGCCTGGTGGTACAGGGGGTGGCCCTCACAATGGGCACATCCTTTGGCCTCATGGCAGGCTATCTCGGCCGCCGGGTGGATGGAGTAATCATGAGCATAACCAATGCCATGCTGGCCTTTCCCTACCTGCTCTTTGCCATTGCCATCATGTCCGTACTGGGGCCGGGACTGTACAATGTGTTTCTCGCCCTGGGCATCCTGGCCTGGCCCCGGGTCTGCCGCTTGGTTCGGGGTGAGGTCCTGTCGTTGAAGGAACGGGAGTATGTCGAGGCGGGCAGGGCGGCAGGAGCCGGCCCGGTGCGAATCATGCTGCGGCACCTATTGCCCAACTGCCTGGACCCACTCATCGTTTACGGTA
>PXCI01000218.1 GCA_003566675.1 Clostridia bacterium | reverse complement strand
GCTCAAACTGCTGCAGCACTTCAACCAGCGATCCAAGACCGCCGGTGCGCTCGCCGCCGGTAGATGGCTCAGGATGCAAGAGACGAATGGCCGAGGCAGCCGCATGCCCTTCGCTGGCGAATGAAAATGCAGCAACTTCATGACCTCGTGAGGCCAGCCAGCTCCCAATTTTCCAGGTCGACATCTGCACGCCGCCACTGTTTGGGTGCAGGGCCGGCGTCAGCACAAAGAGGACCTTCAAATTTCCTTCTGACACTGCGATAGCCCCAAGACCAGACTCAGCCCCGACCCAGCAGCATGTTCAGAAACGCCTTTACCGGAATGTTCATCTCTGGGTCGACGAAAACAAGGAACGGAGCGAAAAACGCCAAAACACCAAGTCGATCAAGGGTTACAGAGACATTGAATAGAAAGAACGGGAACCATAACAAGAGTGACAAATGAAGACCCCATTGATAGTAGGGGGGCAGTGAGCTGAAATGACGGGCTGTTTTTGGGTCCAGGCGCGTCATAAGAAACCCGGCGAGAATAAACACAGATGCAATCGTCAAAGTTCGATTATGAACGGCGAAAAGGAACCAGGTTAAGTTTGAAAATGCGAGGGTAAGAACGCCAATTGAAAAAATACGTCGCTGGTAGAAGGACATTGCACGCCCATACAAGCCAGACGCGTAGATTGTTAAAACCAAAATGATTGGCGCCCACCGGTGAAGCCCTGCCTGCCGATACGCGTTATACCAGTTTGTGTGCTGCATCCGACTCTCAAAGCGTGCAAACCTGTCGGTACGCATTTCCTCGACACTATATGCCGCCACTGAGTGCGCGCCTCTTTCCGTCTCTGCAAGAAAACCCTTGATCTCCTGCGCCGGCAGAAACGCGGTGAAAGAAGAAACCGCAACCAGTACCGTATACAAAAAAGGTCGACTGCCGTAAACGAGGACAATCCACGCCGGTATACACATGATCCAATAGCCAAAATGAATAAACGGCGGCGCAAACATCAGCAAAAGGTAACGCCGCTGGCCTGTTTCATAATATTTCAAGCTTGCATAGACCAGCACCCAGAGCCCCGTCCACGTCCGGACCGTCTGAATCCCCTGCAGACCCTGAAGAAAAACGAAAAACAGAAGAAAAGCCACCAATATATAGTTCAGTTTTGACCACGTCAGATGACGAAAGATCAAAACGACCGATCCGGCAAAAAAGTAACCATAAACCGCCGCAACAAAAGGAATATAAAGCTGTGGAAGATGTAGAACGCCGCCGAACAGGTAGCTTATGACGTGGTTATAAACATCCCGCGCACCCCCGTCGGTCACCCGGAATGTCAATATCCTGAAAAGATCCTCAAGGAATTCATAAAAGGTGAGTCTCGCAAAGTAAGTCTCTACACGCCACTGGTGGCTAACGGCATCTCCTCCAAGAATGAAGGTAAACCCAAAAACCACGAAAAACAGCCAGATCAGGAACCGCTGTTCGTTCTCCGAACGGCGCTTAACCAAATCCACCAACAACAGTATTGGAAATATGCATGCTTTTATAACGGCTTGTGCATATCGAATGCGCAGGTCCTCTTTCAGGCCTGCTTCTGTAGCACCATTATTACGCGACAATCGGGGGAGTGTTTTCATAGGTGACCTGTCTTGCGCTAGCCCGTTTGTTCTGCTCGTCCAGACCAGGCGATAGCTTCGAGCTTTGCAATGACCGTGTCCTCTGGAAAGCAATCCGGTACCTGCTTCCAGTTCAGTTTAAAGACCGTTGAGTCTTGTGATTCGATCAAATCCCTCGCTTCGTCAGTGATCATTTCGTTCAGCCCAATCCGGAGAAGGCGGTGAGGGCCATCGGCTGATCTTTTAGGCATCGAATTCCACACTTGACCGGCGATTTCAGATGAGGCAGCAGTCTTTGCAAGCGCATAATGGAAAAAGAAGTAGGGCTGCACCGGAAGCAGCTTCGTGAAAATTGGACTAAACCAAATTCTAGGGAAAACGACGTTTCGATTAATGATTCGAGACAATTGGCCCTCGAAAGGAGAGTAGTCGCGGCCGAGGTTCCGGAATTTTCTGCCGCCCCAATATCGCCGCAATAGTTTGTCAACTTCTTTCAGCCATGGGTTTGACGGCACCGCCGCGATGAACCAGCTAGCAATGAGCCGGTCCCGGCCAGGACGACTGAACAAGAATATCCCAGAATCCATTAACCCCGGCAACCAACTGCCCAGTGGCCGGGCACAAAAAACTGTTGGATCCATCCAAACCCCACCGTATTTGAGAAGTAGCTGGAGGCGGACCAAGTCAGACCAGGCAGCCAGACTAATACCCTCCCGATTATAGGAGGGCATGGGGAACTCCTCTATGAAGCCAGAAATAGAGTGCTCATCGAGTAGGTGAATTTCCCAATCCGGGTGCAGCCGACGGACCTGTGCGATACACAAGCGCACCAGTCGAGGCGCTTTATCAAAGCCCTGGTGCCAGTAGGTAAAAATTGTCTTTTGTAGATCTTCCAATTGTGAATGACTTTGGGTGGAAACTATTTCCTTAGGCTTTCCCATCATTTGAGCCCAAATGAGCCAAAATTCTTTCGCCACAGATAAGATGACCGTTATTCGCAAGATCAGCT
>PXCI01000265.1 GCA_003566675.1 Clostridia bacterium | reverse complement strand
GGCGGAGACGCTCGTTGGTCTCCTCCTCTTCCCAGTAGTAGCCGTAGTTGTTCTGTACCCACTCGAAGTAGGACACGGTGACGCCGCCGGCATTGGCGAGAATGTCTGGTATCACAAAGACGCCGTTCTCCCACATGATCCGGTCTGCCCCGGGAGTCGTGGGGCCGTTGGCCGCCTCCCCGACGATGCGGGCCTTCACACCGCCCGCATTGGCAGAGGTCAGAACATTCTCCATGGCCGCGGGGATCAGGATATCAACGTCCATCTGGAGGAGCTCTTCGTTGCTGATCGGGTCTGCCTCGGGGTATCGCACGACGCTGCGGAGTTCACAATTGGCCTTGAACTTGGTGACCGACGTGGGGCAGAGACCGTCCAGGTTGCAGATGCCCCCCTTGGAATCGCTGAACGCAACGACTTTGGCACCCAGTTCTTCCATGAGGAACCCCGCGAAGCTTCCGGCATTGCCGCAACCCTGGATTGCGACGGTGGCACCTTCAATATCGATGCCCAGGCGTTTGGCCGCCTCCACGATGGTGTAGACGGTTCCGCGGGCGGTTGCAGCATCACGACCCACGGCTCCTCCAAAGTTGAGCGGCTTGCCCGTGACCACACCGAGGGCGGGATATCCCATGATCTTGCCGAACTCGTCGGCCATCCAGGCCATGATCTGCGAGTTGGTATACACATCGGGAGCCGGACTGTCGATCTGGGGGCCGATGACCCGTGCGACCTTCTGAATGAACCCGCGGCTCAGACGCTCAAGTTCGGTCTGGGACAGCGTGTGAGGATCGACCTTGACCCCGCCCTTGGCGCCTCCGTAAGGAACGTTGACCACTGCACACTTGATGGTCATCCACATGGATAGAGCCTTCACCTCGTCGGCAAATACCTCGGGGTGAAAGCGAAGACCGCCTTTGTAGGGGCCGAGCGCATTGTTGTGTTGGGAGCGGTATCCGGAGTAGTTGCGAAGGGAGCCATCATCCATTGTCACCGGTATCGATACCTCGTAGAATTGCTGGGGCTTTCTCAGTATCTCGTAAACTGCTGGATCAAGACCCAGCTGATCGCAGGCATCCTTGATCTGACCGACGACAATCTGCATGGGATTGAGTTCTTCTGACATATATACCTCCTTAGGGACTGGGGTTGATAGGGACTGCACAACAACTCCAACGCTTTTCAGCACAGGTTGATGTCGAATACTACCCCCGGCCTGTTGCCGTGGAAAAGCCCAGATCGAAGGCCCGGAGGTTAAGCTTCTCCGTTCCCCGGGGCACTCGATGTGCAACGGCCTTCCGGGCCGCCGCCTCCGAGACCGCCGCAGAAACTCCCACCAGCATTCCCAGGCCCACGACATTGGCCACAATGACACGGCCCAGGTTCTCCTCAGCCATCCGGGTGATCGGGGTCGCGATGAGGTGGTCAGAGGGACTTTCGGCGTGGACCAGGGTGGAATCCACCAGTATGATGCCTCCTTCGGTGACCTCCTCCGCATAGCGGTCGTAGGCCGCCTGGCTCATACAGAAAAGAAAGTCTGCCTCGATCACCTTGGGATAGTCGATCGGTTGGTCGGAGATGATCACCTCAGCCCGACTGGCCCCTCCCCGGGATTCGGGACCGTAGGACTGGGTCTGGGTAGCATAAAGTCCATCATGGATCACCGCCGCCTCAGCGAGAATGACCCCGGCCAGAATCTGACCTTGTCCGCCCGTGCCGGCCAGACGAATCTGTTTCTTCATCGGTCGCCACCTCGCCTTGATGCCTTCTGGAGAAGATCTTCGTATGACGCGGTGTACTCCGGGGTATCAAGATCGGCGAATTCGCCGATGATGATCTTGCCCACCAGGTCTTTGGGATCCATCTTCTCAGCTCTACGCATGGGTACGGAGTTCTCCTTCTGCAAGTTGAGCATGTCGATACCAGAACCCATCTTGTTCCGTTTGCCGTGCACGACAGGACACTGGGTCACAGCCTCAATGAAGGCGAACCCCTTCTTCTGCATGCCTGCGGTGATGTGGTTGATCAGCTGAGTGGCATGGTAGACGGTGCTCCGAGCCACATAGTTGGCCCCGGCTCCAACCACCAAGTTGCAGAGGTCGAAGGAAGGGTCGATGTTGCCGTAGGGTGCCGTGCTGGCGAAGTGTTTCTCGGGAGTGAGAGGGGAATACTGGCCTCCGGTCATGCCGTATATGCTGTTGTTGTAACACACGGCGGTAATGTCAATGTTCCGCCTGGCGGCATGGATCAGGTGATTCCCGCCGATTGCCGCCGCGTCTCCGTCACCGGTCAGAACCACCACATGGAGCTCGGGCCTGGCCATTTTTACGCCGGTGGCAAAGGCCATCGCGCGCCCGTGGGTCGTGTGCAGGGTGTTGAAATCCAGGTAGCCCGGGGCACGCCCAGAGCAACCGATCCCGGATACGATCACGGTTCGGTCCTGATCCCAGCCGATCCGGTCGATGGCCCGAACCACCGCACCCGTCACAATTCCGTGTCCGCAACCTGGACACCAGATATGCGGCAGGGTCCACTCGCGGAAGTACTTCTGTATGCCCGCCATCTCAACATACCTCCCGGATCTTCGCGTAGATCTCATCTGGCCGGAACAGTTCTCCGTCGGTCCGGTTGATGCCCACTACCTCGGCTGTGTCACCCATGATGCGTTCGACTTCCAGTTTCATCTGTCCGAGGTTCATCTCAGGGACGAGCACCGCCTTGACCTGCCCTCTGAATTGGCGCAGCTGATCCTCCGGGAAGGGCCAGAGGGTCACCAGTCGCAGATGTCCTACGGGAAGGCCCTCTTCGCGAGCCCTGCTGATCGCGTTGCTAGCAACCCGGGCGGGCGAACCGTAGGATAGGACCAATATCTCGGCGTCCTGGGTGTCGGTCAGCTCCACCCACTCGTAAAGTTCACGATGCCGGTCCATCTTGCCCATCAACCTGCGCATGAGTCGATCTGCATTAGCCGGGCTCATGTCCGGAAAACCGGTCTCATCGTGAAACAGTCCGGTGACGTGGATGCGATAGCCCTCGCCGAAATCGGCCATGGGGGGCACCCCAGAGCCGTCATCGGCATAGGGTAGGAAATCTTCCGGGGGCATCGATGGTCCCTTTCGGATCACCTCTTCCAATTCCTCGGGATCGGGCAGTTGAATCCCTTCTCGCATGTGTCCGATCACCTCGTCCAGCAGGAGGATCACCGGGACCCGAAGAGTCTCCGAGATCTCGAAGGCGCGGATGGTCGCCCAGTATGTTTCCTGCACGGAGGCAGGTGACAGGACCACGATAGGATGGTCCCCCTGGGTTCCCCAGCGGGCCTGCATCACGTCGCCCTGGGACGGTGCGGTCGGGATTCCCGTGCTGGGTCCCATGCGCTGTACATTCACCAGGACCACGGGGACCTCGGTCAGACAGGCATATCCCAGATTCTCCTGTTTCAGGGAGAACCCCGGACCCGATGTGGCGGTCATTGACTTCATGCCGGTGAGCGAGGCACCGATTACTGCGGCCATACTGGCAATCTCATCCTCCATCTGGATGAACCTGCCCCCCAGCTCAGGAAGACGCAGGGCGAGATGCTCGGCGATCTCGCTCGATGGGGTTATGGGATAGCCAGCAAAAAAGCGGCACCCGGCTGCGAGGGCACCCTCTGCCACCGCCTCATTTCCCTGCATCAACCTCACCTTGGGATCACTCATCCTCGTCACTTTTCAGTTGAATGGCGAAGTCGGGACAGCGTATTTCGCACAGTTCACACCAGATGCACGCCTCGCGATCTGATACGAAGGGTTTTCCGTCTTCCTTTACAGTGAACACGTCCTTGGGACAAAACTCGATGCATATGCCACAGGCCTTACACCACTGCTCGTTGATCAGAATCAGGGGGATCTTGTCTCTCCCACGGGTCTTTGAGGGCAAGGCTCTCACTCCTTCCGGGTCTTTTCAAGGAGCCTATTTTGCAATATGTTGATGGATCCGGCATCCGGCTTATAGATGAGTTCGATGACCGTCTTGTCGTCTTCCAAGCGCTCGACCTCTTTCTTCCTCCCTGGCGATGCAATCAGCGCACCCACCTGGCCCACAAAACGCCTCACAGCATCGGGATCCCGGGAGGTCTGGACCCTGAGATCGAAGTAGTCCAGGCCCGACAGAGCCATTGATTTCATCACCCTGCGAGCAAACGTTTCCGAAAGACAGAGGAGGCCCACCGGTTCTTCGCGGGGAAGCTGAGCGATTCGAACCATGGTCTCCATCTCCGGATCCAGGGCAATCCCCAGAACCTCCACGCCGGGACCGAGAAGGTTCTCTATCTCATCGAGGTGGAAAAAGGTCGTCACCACGAGGTCAGCTGCCCTCGTGCGGTTCATGAGCTCCTCGCTGTTGGGACCTTCGAGCATCTGTGCGATGAGAACGGGCATAACGTGAATCCCCGCACCAAGCTCCAGGGATCGGCTGAAGTAGTCCAGCTGTTCGTAGTTGCACTCCACGAAGGCAACCGTGACTCGCGCCAGCAGGGATCGTCGCTCCTCAACGTGCGCCTGAAATGCGCGCTCAACTGCGGAGAGATCAAGGCCCAGGTCAACAACCTGGTCCAGCAGCGAGTCGATCAGGATCTCCATTCTCTTTTCGGGACTGTTCAGATCGGATTGGTGACCGTCTCTGTGCACAAAAGTACCGCGGCCCTGTTGAGATGAGAGGAGACCGCGGTCCACGAGATCCTTATAGGCCAAGCTTATGGTGTTGCGGCTGACACCCAGCACCTCTGCCAGGCGTCGTTCGGTGGGGAGTTTGAATCCCTGTTGCCACAGGCCGGATTCAATGAGATGCGCGATCTGATCCCTCAACTGGATATAGAGAGGTATACCGTTATCCCGGTTGAGCCTGAGGGCAATCACCAGTATCCCCCCTGACACACAATCGACGTGCCCGGTGCCCCATTGGTTCATTGGCCTGTTCATCCCGACGAGCTAGGAACAGATTCGGCAGAGACGATTCAACAGCATACTCCGGATCCAGAACGTTTGGATCTATGGCCTGTGTCTATGGTCCATTATATTCTCCCTTGCTGGGAAGTTTCAACACCAATCAGTCGGTTTTCTCTCGGGCTTCAGGTTGCGGGCCGGCGATTGCGTCCCGACTGAACTTCAGCGTAGAACCCTTGCCTACTTCCAGAATCAAGTCTGAGTCGCTCAGGGACTTGATGATTCCGTATATTCCGCCGATGCTCACCACTCTGTCGCCCACTCGCAGGGCATCGAGCATCTCGCGACGCTCCCGGTCCCTTCGCTGCTGCGGCCTGATGAAGATAAAATACATCAGGGCCAAAAGAAACAGCCAGGGCCACATGTTGATCAGTATGTTACCTGTGTCAGCTGGCATCGTTCCATCTCCCTTCCCTACACGTCCTCTGCTGCAGTCCAATAAGTCACTGGCTCCATGCACCGACGCTACATTTTACCACAATCTTGCGATCCCCACACATCAATGGCCCCTTCATCCACCAGCCAATGGAGAGATCAGGAGAATCTCGCAGTCCTCGTCGAGAAGATAATCCCCCGCCCTGCTCTTGCCGCCAATGAGGAAGGTGGCAAAGACATCCGGATTGACCTCCAGGTGCTCTTCGAGAAAGTCCGACAGGGCGATTGGTTCACCGATCTCAAACTCATAGTCTGTCTTCTTCTCGGGCAGAAGCGATACCGCATGGCCGTGCACCCTGACCTTTATTCGCATTGGCCCTCCTCCTCTCAGGAGTTGACTTGTCTCCCTACGTATTATATGCCAGATTGGAATCGTCCTGAAGAGGAACCGGGCAATACAGCCCTTCAGTCGGCGAAAGTCCGGAGGTTTTCCCCCATGAAAATCGAATAGAGATTGGGAAAGGATGTGGTAAGGTGTCCGAGGTACAGGGATTCGAGGCGTTCCGCAAAAGGATCAACGACAAGATCTTGAAATCAGACAACCGTACGCTTAAAAGGTTCTTTTCCCTCGACGCGGAGGCTTATCGGGAGGGGCATCTGTCTGTGCAAACGAAGGAAATGTTGGGACTGGCGGCATCCATGGTACTGCGCTGCGATGATTGCATCACCTATCATCTGATCCGTTGTCACGAGGAGGGAACCACCTGGGATGAGTTCTTCGAGGTTTTCGCCGTGGCGTTGGTCGTGGGGGGGTCCATTGTCATTCCTCACCTGAGACGAGCCGTGGCCACCCTGGAAGAATTGGCCTCCCAGGCGTGAACGGGGTGGCTGGGCCTATGCCGTGTCCTTCGGCCACTCATTGGGGATCGGTGGAAGGATTTCCAGCATTGGACCTTGCTGCCTGACAGGTACCCTTGAGGCATCCCCTCGATGAAAGCCGGGAAGCAAGGTTCGATACCGGGCGCCAAATGCCTGAAAACGGCCACTGCGTCGTCGGCAGTTTCCGTGCACGATACACCGTTGAAAAATGCATCATTCTCAAAGGAGTTGCCTGTGTTTGTGTTGAACTTGAATAAGAATACGTACGTCTGTTTGGGTCTATCGAAAGAGATATTAAGGTAGGAAGGGAGGCTGATCCCGGTTGAAGCATTCAGAGACGGAAAAGGGCTATCACAAAAACAACAGTAAGGATAGGCCCGTGACGTCCGATGGGGACCCTCTTATCGTGGGCATCGGCGCCTCGGCCGGAGGGCTGGCAGCCCTTGAGGCCTTTTTCGCTCACCTGCCCGATGAGGTTGGTATGAAGATGGCTTTTGTCGTGATGCAGCACCTTGCCCCCGACTATAAGAGTATCATGGGAGAACTGGTGGAGCCGCATACGACTCTCAGGATCTGCGATGTCGCAGATGGGATGTCGGTGTTGCCCCACACGATCTACTTCTGTCCTTCCAGCGGGGATCTGACGCTCCAGGAAGGTAGGTTACAGTTGAAGAAGCGGAGCGCATTCCGGAGCATGCGTTTCCCGATCGATGCGTTTTTCAACTCCCTGGCACAGGATCAGGGGGATCGCGCCGTCTGCATCCTTCTCTCCGGCGCAGGGACCGATGGGACGCAGGGGCTCAGAGCAATCAAGGCCGCAGGTGGGATGAGCCTGGTCCAGGACCCGAATTCCGCCGAACACAAGAGTATGCCCCTCAGCGCCATCGCTACCGACCTGGCAGACCATGTACTAATTCCCGAGAAGATGCCAGAATGCCTGGCCGACCACATGCGAAACGCCCCGCAGGGCCGATCCAGCCAGGATGAGCATGCGACGGAGGAAGACAAGAAATTGCTGCACAGAGTCTTTGCCCTGCTGCTTGCCCAGACCGGACACGACTTCTCCGGGTACAAACTCAACACCATCTCCCGCCGCATTGAACGACGGCTGAGTGTCCATCAGATCGATAGCCTCGAGGAGTACCTCCAATACCTGCATCACAACCCACTGGAGGTGGAGGCTCTTTTCCGGGAGATTCCGGTGGGAGTGACCGGGTTCTTCAGGGACCCCGGGGCCTTTGAATCCCTGCGCGAGAAGGTGATCCCTCACCTCTTCGCTGGCAAGAATGCCTCGGCTCCGGTGCGGGTGTGGGTACCCGGCTGTTCCACCGGGGAGGAGGCCTATTCCCTGGCGATCCTACTCAGAGAACAGCTCGAGGAGTTAAAACAACCCATCGATGTGCAGATCTTCGCCACGGACATAGACAGCCGGGCTATCGAACACGCCCGGGCGGGCCTTTATCCGGTCGCCATCACGGCAGACGTTTCAAAGGAGCGGTTGCGGTTTTTCAACCATTACCCTGACTGCGATGCCTTCCAGGTCCAAAGAGCCATTCGAGACATGATCATCTTCGCCGAACACAACGTGGTCGGAGATCCGCCTTTCTCCGGACTGGACCTGATCAGCTGCCGTAACCTTCTGATCTTCATGGATACCGAACTGCAGAAGAAGATAAAGCATCTGTTTCAATATGCACTCAATCCCGAGGGGTTTCTCTTTCTTGGCACCTCCGAGACCCTCGGAAAGTCTGCCGACCTGTTTACCGCTGTAGATCGCAAGTGGAAGATCTACCGGAGGAAGGAGGCGGTTGCCTCTCCATCGCCGAGAAACATCCTCCAATTCTTTCACACGCCCTCACGGGTCCCCTCTGTCGTACCGCCGAAAAACCGGAGCGGCAACATGGGCAGAGCCGTTGAACGCATCCTCCTGGAGCAGTATGCCCCGGCGGGAGCGGTAATCGACCCGCGCGGAGAGATTATCTATATTCACGGTCGTACCGGGAAATACCTGGAACCGGCACCGGGGGAGGGCAACCTGAATATCGTGCAGATGGCCCGGGAGGGGTTGGCCGTGGAGTTGACGGCAGCCATTCGGAAGGCCGCCTCCCAGAAGAAACGCGTGCAAAGCCGGGGTTTGCAGGTTGAGGGAAACGGCATGACCAGCACCGTCGACCTCACGGTGGATCCCTTTGCATGGGATTCCCCTTCCCATGGCGACCTGCTGTTGGTCGTATTCGAGGATGTTGCGGTCTCGTACAGGGCTGATGACCCCAGGGAGGATCCTGCTCTCGCCAGCGATGAGGCGGCAGCCACGGCCGAACCAGACGCCGATGGGCGATTTGTCACGCTGGAGCGAGAACTTCGGGCAAAGGAACAGTACCTCCAGACCGTAATCGAGGAGCTGGAATCCTCCAACGAGGAATTGCAGTCCACTGGCGAAGAATACCAATCCACAAACGAGGAACTGGAGACATCCCGTGAAGAGCTTCAGTCGGTCAATGAAGAGCTGATCACGGTGAATGCGGAGCTGCAAGAGAACGTCGAAAACCTGTCGCGGTCAAACAACGATATGAACAACATGCTGGCCGGGACCGGTGTGGGCATCGTATTCACCGATTACCGCCTCCGCATTCAGCGCTTCACCCCCCTCGCCGCCAAGGTGATCAACCTGATTGAGGGCGATCTGGGTCGACCGATCGGCCACGTTGGCTCCAACCTGGTCGGTTATGACCGGTTGGAGGAGGATGTGCAGAGGGTGCTGGATACCCTGGTTCCGCAGGAGACGGAAGTGCAGACGAAGGAAGGGCAGTGGCACCTGATGCGAGTTCTCCCCTACCGCACCACAGAGGGTGTGATTGAGGGCGCCGTGATCAACTTCATCGAGATCACGGATATGAAGCGCCTGCAGCAGGGGATCCGCCGCCTGGCCGTCGTGGTCCGTGACTCCAATGATGCGGTCACGATGTATGATTTGCAGGGGCAGATCCTGGCCTGGAATCCCAAGGCAGAGAGACTCTATGGTTGGACCGAGGAAGAGGCCCTGCAGATGAACATCCGCAGCACCGTACCCAAAGGCAAACGCAGGGAAGCCCTGGATATGATCAAGAAGCTCGCCGAGAACGAGAAACTGGAGCCTTTCAGAACCGAGCGCCTCACAAAGGATGACGAGACGGTTGACGTGTGGATGACGGCGACCATATTGTTGAGCAAGGACAGAAAGCAGCCCTATGCTATTGCAACGACGGAACGACGGGTCCGATGAGAGGCGTGACATAGCCTCAGGCTGCCGCCGGCCCGGCCATGTGTCCATTGATGGACCACTACATGTTGGATCTCAAGAATCCTAAAAGCATTGTGCTGCAGGAATATCGTGGGGCAACGCTTTTTACCAATTCGTGCTCCTGCAGTCCAGCCAAGAACCCGTTTCAACAGATCAGAGGGGGTTGGCGGGATGGAGAGGGAAAGACGCCTCAGAAATCTCAGAGAATTGCGAATGAGCGCCAAGGAAGCACTTAGAGGGAATCTGCCTGACATCTCCGAGCGACTGGACCAACTCTCACCGCGAGAGGCACAGCGGCTGTTGCACGAGATGCGCGTCTACCAGGTTGAGCTGGAAATCCAAAACGAAGATCTGCGTAGCGCACAATTGGAGCTGGAGGACTCCCGGGCCCAGTATTTCGAACTCTATGACCTGGCTCCCATCGGCTACGTGACCCTTGATCGGCGTGGAATGATCGAGAAGGCGAACCTCACCGCCGCCCAGCTTCTCGGCCTGCAGAGACATCGGCTGATCCAAAAACCCCTCACCCGCTTCATTGCCCGGGAGGATCAGGACCGGTATTACCTGCATCGCAAGGCCCTTCTCGAGGGGAGAGGCGAGAAGGCCTGTGAACTGAAAATGACCCGAGAGGACGATAGCCAATTCTGGGCACGTCTGCGCCTGGACGTCGCCGCGGCGCAGGATGATCGGGAGGATACGCCTCCGTTCCGCGTTGTGATCACCGACATCACCGAACGCAAAGAAGCCGAGGAGATGCTCAATAAGGCCCAGCTGGAGCTTGAGCAACAAGTCAGAGACCGAACCCGGGAGCTGGCAAAGGCCAATGAAGCATTGCAAGTCCAGATCAACGAGCGTAACTGGGCGGCGCTCTCACTAAAGAAGAGCAACGAGCATTATCAGGAAATGATCAAGGCATTGCCCATGTCCATCATCGGCCACACGGGCGAAGAGATTGTCTTTGCCAATGATGCCGCGGCCCATATGATGGAGATAGCAACTCCGGAGGATCTGATCGGAAGAAACCTGGTCGAGTTTGTAACCTCAGAAGAACGGGAGACCTTCACCCAGAAGTTCAGGGAAGCCCTCCATGAACGACAGGGGAAAGAACCGCTGACGACGAAGCTAGTTTCAACAACAGGGACCACCGTGGATGTGGAACTGTCCTTCACCGCGCTTACGCACCAGCAGCAACCTGCCGTGCAGGTTACTGCCTACAATCTCACCCGGCGCAAGAGAATCGAAGATGAACTGATCAAGATGGACAAGCTCGAATCGATCAGTATTCTCGCCGGTGGAATTGCCCATGATTTCAACAACTACCTCGCCACGGTGTTGGGCAACATCACCCTGGCCATGATGAATGACGATGATCCGATTGTGGTCAACCGGCATCTGGAGAATATCGAGCTCGCCACCCACCGCGTCAAATTCCTCACCAACCAGCTGTTCACCTTTGCCAAGGGCAGAGTCCCCCTGAAAAAGACCGTGTCGCTTCACGACCTGATCTCGGACAGCATCCAATTCGCTGTTGCCGGCTCCAACGTCCAGTGCCGGTTGTCCCTACCGGAGGACCTCTACCTGGCCGAAGTTGACGAGGGCCAGATTACACAGGTTGTGTGCAACATCATCATCAACGCGACGCAGGCCATGCCCACGGGTGGTACCATCGAAGTTCAGGGTGAAAACGTTACCCTGCAGGGGGAAGGCGAAGATGGGCACATCCCTCTGCCGGATGGGAACTACTCGCGGGTGTCCATTACCGATGAAGGCCTGGGCATTCCGGAGAATCTTCTGCGGAGGATTTTTGATCCTTTCTTTTCCACCAAGGAACAGGGAAAGGGTCTCGGCCTTGCCACGTCCTATTCGATCATCAGGAGCCACGGTGGCTACATCCACGCTGAGTCGCCTAAGGGGCAGGGGGCGACCTTCTCCATCTACCTTCCTGCATCGACGGAAACATCTCTCCCGGACACGGAGGATCACGAGACCATCGATGGAACCGGGAGGGTTCTCATCGTGGATGATGAAGCGAGCCTTCGTGACGTGATGGCGGGAATGCTGTGCAGCCTCGGATATCAGGCTAACAAAGCAAAGGACGGCGAGGAGGCCGTGGCTGCATACACTGACGCAGAAGAAGCGGGACGGCCCTTTGATCTGGTCGTGATGGATCTGACCATCCCTGGTGGAATGGGCGGCAGGGAGGCCGTCCAGATACTGCGCGAGATCGATCCGGCGGTGAAGGTTATTGCTTCCAGC
>PXCI01000208.1 GCA_003566675.1 Clostridia bacterium | reverse complement strand
GGCACAGCGCCATCGACGGGGCCAACGAAGTCATCAATCGGATCCGCGCGATGCAGTTCAGTAAGACTCATCCGAACCTTGGAGGGCAGCACGCGGTTCCCTACCAGGTGGTATACTCGCCGGTTGCTCCGCACACCTTACCTGACTATGCGAGGATTTCCGTCGACCGGAGGCTGCTTCCCGGCGATGATGTTGTAGAGGCGGTGAGCGAGGTCCGCGCCGCGATCGGCGACATGTCCCCCTTTGGGGTGGAGGTGGAGGGCGGCGTTCACATGTTGCCCGCGGAGGTCGATCCCGGCTCTCCCGTGGTGCAGCGGCTCAGGGAGTCCAATGTCCAGGTGCGGGGTGTTGAACCCGAACTCCTCTCCATACCCGGGGCCTTTGATGCAGGCGGGCTTTGTGCCATGGGCATCCCCACGGTGATGTGGGGCGCATCTGGCGGCGATGGGCTGCTGGGCGATGATTGGGTGACCCTCAAAGACGGTTGGGATGAAGTTGTGACGCTGTGTGACTTGATTGCCAACTGGCTAGGTTGATAGTGCTCGGGGCCAGCAGCCGGGGTTTGTGCGGAATGCCCCTTGCCTTATCGGCCAGGTGGGCATGAATATGGGATGCCCGTTGAGCTGCCCGGCTCCGGTTTTGTTGATTTCCGCTCAAAGCAGTGGTAAAATGGCGGAAGCAGGCACCGTTCGGCGTGTGTTTTCTCCCGGTCGCCAGTTGAGATCAGGTTTGACCCGTTTGATGGCCTGTGCTAAAATAGTGGTCGTTCTGTGCTTTGTGTTTGATCCTGATCGGAAGAGCAAGTCTGATGTTGCTCCATAGATCCTTTGAGGGGTGTTCGGCTGTGAGGCAAGGGGATTATGCAGTCATCGAAACGGGAGGCAAGCAGTATCGGGTATCTGTTGGAGATACCTTGCGTGTGGAGAAGCTCAGTGCCGACCCGAGTGAGAAAGTTGAGTTTGATCAAGTGCTGCTCATTAAGTCCGGCGGGCGATTGACCGTCGGCAAGCCTTTCATTGATGGGGCCAAGGTGATCGCGGATGTGGTGTCCGAGGGCAAAGGAGACAAGGTCATCGTATTTAAGTACAAGCCCAGGGTGAACTACCGCAAGCTTCGCGGCCATCGGCAGCACTTCAGCGAGGTGCGGATCGATCGCATCGATTTACCCGAGACGGGTTAGACTGTCGTCGCGGTGATCACTGCGAGATTTTTTACGACGGAGTCTGAGCAGTTTTCGGGATTTTGCGGTTTCGAGGTTTCCGGCCACGCCGAGTTTGAGGTTCAGGGGCGGGACATCCTGTGCGCTGCAGTATCGGCCCTGACCCAGGCGGCAGTACTCGGACTGGAGCAGGTTGTGCGTTGTCCCCTCGAGGTCGAGGTGGACAGGGGCTATCTGTTCTGCCGTGTGAAGCACTCGTTGGGTTTACAAGCTGGGGCCTGGCGCGAGGCCCAGGTTATCTTTGAGACGACCTATCTTGCATTGATGGACATAGGCGAACAATACCCAGAACGGTTGAGTTTGATCAAAGTGGGAGGTGAGTGAAATGCGCATTGATCTTCAGCTTTTCGCCCATAAGAAGGCGGGCGGAAGTTCCCGCAACGGTCGTGACAGCAACGCCCAATACCTGGGGGTCAAGGTCTACGCTGGTGAGGTCGTGACCACGGGTAGCATCCTGGTCAGGCAGCGTGGTACGAAGATCCTCCCGGGTAGAAACGTGGGTGTCGGCAGTGACTACACGCTGTACGCAAGGGTGGATGGTGTGGTCAACTACCGTCGTCGCGGCAAGAACCGCAAAATGGTCGAGATTTTCCCTGAGGAGCAGGTTGTTGCAGCGGTTGCTAATGATGACAACTAAAACCCGGAGTGGTTGCCGTGTTTATTGACCGGGCGAAAATCATGGTCAGGGGCGGAGACGGTGGCGATGGTGCCGCAGCCTTCCGCCGCGAAAAACACATCCCCAAAGGTGGGCCCGATGGTGGAGACGGGGGCGCCGGAGGGGATGTTGTGTTGGTTGTTCAGAAAGGGCTGACAACCCTTTCAGCTTTTCGGCGCAGGAGCCATTTCCGTGCGGGACATGGAACCAGGGGACGGGGAAAGAAGATGCACGGCAAGGGCGGCCAAAGTGTGGAAATACCCATTCCTCCCGGAACGATTGTGAGGGACGATCAGGGTCGCCTCATTGCAGATATGGTCGAGGAGGGGCAGCGCCAGGTTGTCGCCAGGGGAGGGCGTGGCGGCAGAGGGAACGCCCGGTTTGCCACCTCAAAGTACCGTGCGCCGCGATTTGCCGAGAAGGGTGAGCCCGGCGAGGAGTTGTGGATTGAGATGGAACTCAAACTCCTGGCCGATGTCGGGCTGATCGGTCTTCCCAATGCAGGAAAGTCGACCTTTCTCTCGGTAATCTCAGCGGCCCGACCTGAGATCGCGGACTATCCCTTTACCACCCTGGAGCCAAACCTGGGCGTAGTGAGCCTGGATTTTGACCGTTCTTATGTCGTCGCCGATCTGCCTGGACTCATCGGTGGCGCTCACAGGGGAGTGGGGTTGGGCGACGAATTCTTGCGGCACGCCGAGCGCACGGCTGTGCTGCTGCATCTGGTTGATCTGGCAGACCCTTCGGGAAAGAGCCCCCGTGAGGCCTTTTCCGAGATTGACGAGGAACTGGCGGCATATGAAGTGGATCTTTCATCCAGGCCCAGGATTGTGGTTGGTACCAAGCTTGACCTGCCGGAGTCCGATGAGATCTGGGAGATGTTCGGACAGTGGGTTGAGAGCAGGGGGCATCGGGTCACCGCGATCTCATCAGCCACCCACAAGGGAGTTGACGAACTCCTGAATGCTACCTGGGAACTCCTGGTCGAGGCCCGTGCCGATGACCACGATGTGAAGGTTGATCAGCCCGTGGGTTTCAAGGTTTACCGGGCTGATGAGGAGGAATCCGTTCGCGTTCAACGCACCGAGGATGGGTGGGTTGTGCAGGACTCCCGTTATGAGCGCTGGGTGAAGATGGCCGACATGGAGAATGATGAAGCGGTGGAGCACCTCAATCAACGCCTACGCAGGTCCGGCCTGTACGAGCTCCTGGAAGAGGCTGGGGTTCGTGAAGGAGATGCGGTGAGGATCGGAGATGCAGAATTTGAATACGAACCCTGGTGAGGGACAGAGCCCGAGGCGCATAGGCTTCATGGGGGGGACCTTCGACCCGATTCATCATGGACATCTCGTAGCGGCAGAGTCTGTATACGACGGCTTCAACCTGGAGCAGGTTGTCTTTATCCCAGCGGGAATGCCCGCTCATAAGTCCCAAAGTTTTGTTACCCCTTCTCATCACCGACTCAATATGACCACTCTAGCGGTGAAGAGTAACCCCCACTTCTCTGTGTCCACCGTGGAAGTGAAGCGCGAGGGTCCATCCTACACCATAGATACCATGAGGTGCTTCCGCGCCTGCTACGGGCCCGAGGCGGAACTTTTCTTCATTACTGGCGTCGATGCAGTTATGCAGATTCCCGAATGGAAGAATGCCGAGGGCCTGTTCGAGATCTGTCGGTTCATCGCCGCAACCCGGCCGGGATACCCCACAGAGAATTTTTTTCGCTTCCGGGATCGGCTGTCCGTGCGCCAGAGAAGGGGGATCAGGATGCTCGCCATCCCTGCCCTGTCGATATCGTCCAGTGATTTGCGTGAGCGGGTGCGGCGGGGACGCAGTATCAAGTACCTGGTTCCGGAGGTCGTGGAACAGTACATTCTAGAGCACGGACTGTACTCCGGGAATGGGGGCAGGGTCCGGTCCCGTGCGCCGATCACTTTCTGAAGAGTCAGGGTTGTGCCCCAATGAATACCATCCGCCCTTTATGTTAAAATGGACTCAAGGGACGATAATCTTTCTATCGATGACCCATTAAAAATATGGTTTGTGTTTGTGGGCAGGGGGCAGGAATCGGTGGCTACAGGAAGAAAGCCAGCCAGGAAGAAGGGGTTCTCCTGGAAGCGAATTGCACTTCTCCTCGGCGTGGGGCTGGTTTTTTTCCTGCTCTTTGCGGCCACTGCTGTCTATGTTTTTTTGTCCAGCCTGAGCGGTGAAAATGGTGATACCATTGCCGGGGAAATCCCTGCACCCGAACCGGGGGAAAGAATTCACGTCCTGATTCTGGGAGTGGATGCAGAGTATCCCGAGGATTCCAATGCATACATCCCCCCTCGCTCCGATACCATCTTCCTGGCGACCCTAGATCCTGTCACCTTTGAGGCCAATGTGGTTTTCATCCCCCGCGATACGTGGGCGGTGATACCGGGGCGGCCCGAACCGGAGAAGATTGGCCACGCCTTTGCTCACGGAGGTGCGAAACTCGCTATTGACACGGTATCGCTGCTTCTGGATATTCCGGTGCATTACTACATTCTGGTGGATTTTGCGGGCTTTGCAGGGATCATCGACACCATCGGAGGGGTCCCGATGTACATTGATCGGGACATGTACTATGAAGATCCAACTCAAGATCTTGTGATTGACATCCCTGCTGGCGATCACAATATGGACGGCGAGACTGCATTGCACTATGTCCGCTATCGGGGCCAGCATGGTTCCGACATTGAGCGGATTGATCGTCAGAAGGCCTTCCTCAGGGTGGTGTTGGAGGAACTGCTGCAGGTGGAGACTGTCCTCCGACTGCCGGATCTGGCTAGACAGGTATCGGAACATGTTGACACCAACATGTCCCCTTCCAGGATGGTTTCTTTCGTCAACTCTGCCACGAGCCTGTCCCCTGATGATGTTCCCATGACCATGGTCCCGGGTGATGCCCGCTACCACGAGCGTATCAGTTACTGGTTTCCCAGGATCGACGAGACAAAGACCATGGTGGACACCTTGATTCGTGGACTAATCAGAGAGGAAAATGGCGAAATCACCGTGGAGGTTCTCAATGGCGGCGGTATTCCTGGCGTCGCCGTACAGGTGGCTGACCGTCTGAGAGCCTATGGTTATGATGTTGTCCACGTGGGCAACGCCCCTGATATGAGGGATGAGAAGTATGAGTATACTAGGGTGGTAGACCGGTCAGGTGATGACAGCGTTGCGGGACAGCTGATGGTGCGGGCCGTGCGCAGTTTCCTGTCTGATGCGTCCGAAGTGGAACTGTACAATGGGCAGAGACAGGCAGATGTCGAGGATGATGACGACCCGGCTATGATCTCGGTCTATGTGGGCGCAGACTACGTTTTCGAACCTTAATCGGGATAGGAGGGATTTGTGGAACTTGGGTTCTAAAGAGAAGGCAATGGAGATCGCATCGGTGTGCGAAGAGCGTAAGGCCCTTGATGTTGTTGTGCTCGATGTGACCAGAATTACGCTGATCAGTGATTACTTCCTCATTTGCCATGGCACGTCGGGTACTCATCTTAATGCCATTACTGAGAGCGTCGTGGAGCATCTCAAGGCCAATGACGACCGCAGCTTCCGAGTGGAAGGGTCTCGCGATGAGGGCTGGATTCTGATTGATGCCGGCGATGTGTTGGTCCATATTTTTACGGAAGACGACCGGAGATACTACGATCTGGAACGCCTCTGGGGAGATGCTGAAGTCCTTTCGTCGGTTGATGCGTCGGTATAGGGTTGCTTGGTGGTACAGGCTCACAGCGTATGGAACGCGTCGCCTTGACCTCGCCTCTTGGGTTGGCCTTGACTGCCGCGGCATTTGTCCCTATAATAGAGTTCGCTGATGTGGGGCGGTAGCTCAGTTGGGAGAGCGTATGACTGGCAGTCATAAGGTCGAGGGTTCGACCCCCTTCCGCTCCACACACGATTTACCCCCATACCTCCTTACAGGATGGGGGTTTTTCATTTTGAAACTGAGGCAAAGAATGCCCCAAAACTTGCCTGGATTTGACATGGCCTCCTGAGGTGTTCACATGGGACAAGTTCGATCGTCATGGCAAGGGCCCCCACTACGGGTGAAGAGGTATACTTGGGAGGAGAATCTGCCTGATATATGGTACCGTGTTCACGATGCGCCTGACGGCATCGGCGGGATTTGGAAACGGGATCGCCATCGTCAGTAGTGCGCTCATGGCGAAAGCAAGACCGAGGATGAACACAACGACAGCCAGCTCTCGATGATGACCTCCTGCGAGAAGAGGTCGTGCTTCTAGAAATAGCATTAACATCCATGTCAGACCCAATGCGACTACCGTTAAGGTCATTTCATCTTCACCTATCGTATCCGGATATCTCGAGACATCAGACCAGTGTGCCGCAATTCCATGTTCACGCTGATACCAATGGGGATTTGGGGGAAGATGTCGTCCCAGTTTTCTTCGAGATCATGCCACAACCGTGCGTGCTGTCGGTAGATGGTTACACCCAGACCCAAGATGTCCGAATGATATTGCTCTTGGGCAGCCTGAATGGCTGAAGATATATCATTATAGATCACGGTAGCAGCTTTCTGCTCTAACTCGTTCCAGACTTTGGGGTAATCTAGGAATGGGTCCGCGAAGTGATCGAAGCCGCGAATGTCTCCCTCGGCCCTGACTTTTACCGTGAAAGACGGCCTACCATCGGTCACGTTGGGTACCAGTTCTGCTGAAACCCGGAGAACCTTCACAGTGAGGTGGCTTTCGGCTTCGTCGGGGTACGTGATGATGATTCTGCCACCGACCCCGCCGCGCAACCACTGAAGTCCTCGAGTTTCGGTTTCGCCAATCCAACCCACTAGGCGATCCCTTTTGAACACTGCTCCGCCTGTGATGAGAATGCTGTCGTAGATATGAGTGGCCATGAGCTCACCCCGTATGTCTCCTTCCGGTGGTCTTGGCAGCAGCTGGCCTCGCGAAGCCACCGGTTCAAGGCCCGGCTCCTCCAGCATCTGAAGGAACTCGAGGAGTTCCGTGCCTACGACCGTTCCGAGCTTCTGCTCGGTGTTGAGAATGCTCCTTCTCACTCCAAATGGCATCAATCGCTCCAGTTCATAACCCGCGCTTAGGAAATTGGCGGCCGTTTCATCCTGGGCCACGAGGATGTGGGCGCGACGTCGGCCCTCTGGGTCGCGGGAGACGAATCTGAGAATCTCTCCCAGTCCCTCCCTAGCCAGCTCCTCGCCGATCACAATCAGTATGCTGTGAGACATGAAGGGTTCGCGGGGCGACTCTTTTACCAGGTTTGAGTAGGCTTCGGCCATTGTCTGTCCTGTGCTGCTAGCAATCCATTCGGTTCGCTCGCCAGCTGTCGCTTCGTCGAAGGCGGTTGACCTTGCCACATAGTAGGTCATCAGAATTGAACCATAGTCGTCGGGGGCGCGGTCGAATCCCAGGGCGAGGATGAAGGCGTGATTTTCGATCTCAATTCGGTCCCAGCATCCGTTGAGGATGCCGATGTACAGGAGGAGCGTGCATGTAGCCAGAAGCCTCATCCAGGTCCTGTCCTTCAAGGGGTAGTCTCACCTCCACGGAGGTATGTCGCCACCAACAAGGTGACTACCATCAATAAAAGGGAGGGTATCACGAATTGGGTCCAGTGTATCGCGATGAATCTGCTCATCACCACTACGTCTTCAAAGAGGGAAATACTGAGGACGGCGGTGAGTGCCGCCACCGGGTATACCACGGGGCGATACGTCTTCAGTTCCATGAACTGGCTCAGACTGAGTGCCGATGCCCATGTCAAAATGGCCAGCTTCACACCGGTGGCCAGAACCCAGGCCGCCAGGACCAAAGCTTCAATGCGCTCAAAGAACTCACCCAGCTGAATGACTCGGGCCAGTTGGAAAGCCTGAAGGGAGATGGCATCGGTCGTGGGACCGAAGATCGCGATCATCGCCACGCACATTATGGCAAGGAGCACACTGGTGAAAACCACGGTGAACAGGGCAAAGCGGGTGCCTTCGGTTGGCCTGTTCACGTGCGGGAAGATCATCCCGATAATAATGAACTCGAGATAGAAGGAGAACTCCACGGAGGTCAGGGCGACAACAGAAGACCAGCCTCTGGTCAACACGGGGCGCAGACGCTCGAAACGCATGAGATCAGCAGGAAGGAGGATCAATGCGAACATCAGAAGCAGTATCAGGGGAAACAGGATTTCACCCGTTCGCGCCACGGTCTCCAGTCCGTTCCTTGCTATACTCGCGGTCAGAAACAACAACAACACGATGAACACTACGATGGGTGTCCTGGGCATGATGCTGATGGAGAAGGATTCAGCTAGATTGCGAGCGGTGGTCGCCGCCACAATGACAAAGTACAAGGTCAGAAACAGCCCCACCAGTTTGCCTGCGAACCATCCGAGGTGGAGACGGGCATACTCAATTGTCGTTTTCCCCGGGTTCCTGTTTCCCAAGTCGGTAACCGCAAGGACGAAGCAGACAGCCAGCACTCCACTTAGCAGATCGGCAAGCCACATGTCACGAACCGGAGCACCGATTAATGGAGTGGGACACAGCAATGTACGGGGAACCAGTCGGATCATGAACAGAAGGCCTATGAGCTGGTAGCCTGAGATCCTGCCGGATTCGATGGTCTTCATGGCTCACGTCCTCCCATGTTTCTCGGGTTGGTGGGTTTGGGCATCGTGTCCGGCGGTTGTCTCTTCTCGCGTGTTCCCGATATGAACTCCGGTCGGGTGTCCATGGCCCACCACGGGGCGCGAAAAAGCACATCCTTCATTTCCGACACAACTGTGGGAGCCAGGGGCGCCAGATAGGGAACCCCGAGAGAACGTAAGGTCACCAGGTGGGCCAGCACTGCAAGAGCACCCCAGAACACTCCAAATAGCCCCAGTGTTCCGGCGAGTAACATCACGGGAAATCTCAGGATCCGTGTTGTGACGGCCAGAGAAAACCCCGGGGTGGCGAAGGAGGCAATGGCAGTGAGCGCTACAACGATTACCATTGTTGGGGAGACAAGACCAACATCCACCGCGGTTTGTCCGATTATCAATACACCCACGATGCTAATGGCCGGGCCGATAATTCTCGGCAGTCGTATGCCAGCCTCACGTAGTAGTTCGAAAATAACCTCCATGAGAAGCGCCTCGGCTACGGCGGGGAAGGGGACCCCTTCTCTCTGTCCTGCGAGTCGCAGCAGCAAAGTGGTCGGCAGCATCTCGTGGTGGTATGAGGTTATGGCGACATACAGTGCTGGCAGAAAGAGAGATACCAAAAACACGACCATGCGGAAGGGTCTCAAGAGGCTGCCTGCGACCCACCGCTCGAAGTAATCCTCGCTGGCCACGAGAAAAGTATGAAAGCTGACTGGGGCGATCAGGACGAAGGGAGTACCATCGGTGATGATCGCCAACCTTCCCTCAAACAAAGCTCCGACCACCCGGTCGAGTCGTTCGGTGCGAAGTAGGGTGGGAAAGGGGGACCAGGGGGCATCTTCGAAGAGTTCCTCCAGGTGTCCGCTCTCCTGGATGCTGTCGGTTTCGATTGTGTTCAGCCGCTTCTCCACCTCGTTCACAAGTTCATCCCTGGCTACCCCCTTGATATAGGCGAACGCTACCTGGGTGTGGCTGATACTACCAAGGTCCAGCTGCTTGATCCAAAGGCGTGGATCTGTGATACGGCGTCTGATCAGGGTTGTGTTCGTCCTTATGTTCTCGACAAATCCCTCCCGTGAACCCCGGATCGTCGCCTCACCTTTGGCTTCATCGACTTGTCTTTCATGCCAGTGCTTCATATCACAGGCCAGGGCTCGATCTAGCCCGTGAATGATGATCACGGTATGCCCCCTGCTGATGCGGTTGAGTAGGTCGACCATGTTATTGATCTTCTGCACCTGCGTCGTGGTGATGGTGTTTTCGAGGACGTCTTGGAACACACGGATAGAGGGAGGGTGTACGGAGCTGAGCCGATTTATCTGTCTCAGGACATTCTCGCTGACTGCCTGGGTATCTACAAGGCCATCGATATGGGCGACCAGAACTCGGTAGCCGCAGGGATCTATGCGTCTGAAGACCAGATCAGAGCTGTTTCCGAAGGCGTTTCTAATGTATCTCTCATTGCTTTGCAGGTTAGGACTGATAGGAATGAGCCCCTTCTGCCCAGGATCAGTTGAGTCTATATCTTTTTTTCCTGCTTTGATCAAGATGGCACAGATCCTCTTCACGAGCCGCGTGAGCATAGGATTGATTCCCCCTAAAGTAGGGCTGTCTCTGGTAGATAGTGTTGACTCTTGGTAAGCAATCCATGCTACTTTATTCAATTGTGGTGCCCGCAACTATCTATGCCAAGGTTTTGGCAGTTGAGTCTAGATTGATGCGACCTAGGGCAACAGGTCATGGTAGTGAATAACTGCTTTTCCTTGCTGTGCCGGGCTCTCGAGCTCTATCCGGCAGGAAAGGCAGGGAAGGTGATCCGGGACATCTCCAGCGTCACCTATTCATTCTCGACGAAGTTGGCTGTGCGCCACGAAGCATCTGTAAACCGTGCGATCTGAAATGATGGCCACCCCCGGACGCATCCGGGGGTGGAAGCTAGGGGCAGTCTGACGGCGGATCCGCGCCGACGGGCGGGAGCAGCCCTGACAACAGTAACGCAACGTCGGCATCACCAGACGGCGTGGGCGTGCCAGCAAGGGTGGAAGGTGCAGCGAAAGCGAACCAGTGGTTGAAGCCTCTTGATTCGTCAGCGACTCAAACCTGGTGAATATGGGTCGTCAGGGGGTATCCGGTACGGTTAGCCGTATCTGTATCGGGCTTCGATGACGGGTTATCCGTATCCCGCATCGATGGCTTCGGGGACAATGCGAACGCCCCGGAGATGGACCCTCAGGGGTGAAAACTGGGCACCGTGTCACCCAAACGGTTACAGGTGAACGTGGGAAGCGGTTGGTATCGTTCCGGAACTCGGGATAGGTGCGGGGTCCACCGAAGAACCAACCGTGGCGGAGTCCCCGTAGTAGTCGGAGCGCGGGAAAGCCGCGCACAGGGCGAAGGGGGACAGCAGGGGAGTAACTGGCTGATCAAGTAAGGAGGCCGCGGGTGAATTCCTGCGCACCGGCAAAATGGGTACTTACATGGCAGACCAAGTTGCACGAGTGGGCGTTCAGAGATAATGCCTGCGTATTTCATGATCTTTTCAATCTTGTCTATGACTTCCGGAGCTTGCAAACTGCGTGGGAGAGCATACGCAGGAACAAAGGATCGCGTACGGCAGGTGTGGACGGAGTAACCCGCTACCATGTCGAGAGTCGAATTGGGGCAGAGAAGTTCCTCAAAAAGATCCAGAAGGAACTCAAGGAGCGAACCTACTGCCCGATACCGGTCCGCCAAAAGGGCATACCCAAGAAAGACGGGAAGACCCGATATCTGGGGATCCCGTCGCTTCGGGATCGAGTGGTCCAACAGGCGCTACGGCAAGTGCTGGAGCCGATCTTTGAGGCGGACTTCTATTCAGGATCCTACGGGTATAGACCCGGGCGACAGGCTCAGGATGCGATTGATGAGATCTATCGATTTGCCATGCCCCACTCGGGATACTCGTGGGTCATCGAGGGAGACATCAAAGCCTGCTTCGATAATGTGGCCCACGGAGTTCTAATGAACAAGATACGGGAACGCATTGCAGATCGGAAGATCCTCCGACTTGTCAAGCGATTCCTGAGGGCTGGGGTGATCACAGAGCTAGGCAGACAACAGTCAACGCTAACCGGCACGCCTCAGGGAGGAATCATCTCCCCCCTACTAGCCAACATCTACCTCTCCATAATGGATGAGGAGTTTCAGCGACGGTGGGAGGAAATGAGCTCTTACCCTGGAAGACGGCAGTACCTGCGTAGCAAAGGGCTACCGACCT
>PXCI01000117.1 GCA_003566675.1 Clostridia bacterium | reverse complement strand
CCCCATCACCATCATCCCCACTATCATTACCCCCCTCACCGTCTTCATTTTCTTCCCCTTCCTCACCATTTTCTCCCCCGGCACCGCCTATAGCTTCGAGGAAGCGACTGAGGGCATCACTTATGTCTGTAACGGCATCTGTGACCTCAGTCAGATCGATCTCTTCAGTTGACGGGTCCGCTTCCACTCCCTCTTCCTCGCTGCTTTCCCCCTCTTCTTCACCATTGCCTGCTGTGTCATCGTATATTCGATCCCTCTCCTCTCTAATACCATCTCTAGTACTGTCAAAATCTCCTGTTCGTTCTTCACTTCTTTCATCTAGACGTCCACCTAGATCCGTGTCGCCGGGTATCCTATCTAGCATGTCCTCAAACGAAAAGCCCGGAGAAGGATCGGCGCCCGCTACAAAACTAAAGAGACCTTCTGTTAGCGATCGTTCACCAAGCCGTACAAAAGAATCACGTAAACGTTCATCAAATTCAAGACCATAGGCATCTGCTTGTACAGCTGAATCAATTCCTAATCCCAGGGCACGGTCGAGCTGTTTGGTGATGATAGTTCCTGGAGTTTCTGTACCACAGATGGTCGTACCATCGCCAGTACTGAAACACTCTTCCATAGTGTGAAAACCTTGGCCCCAATCAAGTTTGGTCTCTTCCCGGTCAAGCGCCGCTTGAATTTCCATCTGACGTAACTGCTGAGCTGTTGCAAGGGCTCCGAATGGAGTGTTTCCGCCAGGGTTACTGATAGTATCGTAGAAACGCTCCCAGCCACCCATCGTGAAATCTCCAGCTAAGAATTCCAGATGCTCCTCCGGATCCCCGGCATCAAATCCAAGAGCTGTACCTCGCATTTGTCGCTGGTGTACATCTGAGAGCGCTATTTGAAGGTCTTCGGTGAATGGTGTATTAAGTCTTGCTTCGAGATTCTCAATGAATTCCCTCCCAACAAAGTCAATGACCTCAGTTTGAAATCCTGCGAAGCTACGCAAGAATGTGGGGTCACCGCCAAAACCAGTCTGCGCGTGCTCAACGATACTCTCGGTGACTACCCGGGAGAGATCCTGATTGGTGAACCATTGTAGTGGGTTTCCAGTCATCAGGAGCTCAAGTTCTTGCCACATGACCAAGAGTTGCTCTATCAGTTGAGCATAGTTGAACAACTGGGTGGGTTCGAGGGCGTAAGGACCGGCTGGACCAGCATATACACTCTGCACCTCAACCTGTGCCTGGTCGCTGAAAGTGACCGGTGCCGTGGCGAGCGCTATGACCAGGAGTGGTATGCAGAGTGTTTTTTTTATGAGAGATATGTATATCTGCATAAGCTAGTTGAGTTCAGTTAAGTTGGCGATATCTGCCTCATCTAATAAAAATGCTGTAAACAAGAGTCCGGGATCCATCCGTTCTTCTTGGTCGAAGATATCAAAGATCATGATGTTCTGAAGGACACTGCTACCAATATTTTGCATGGTCTGAAAGAGGTTTAAGACGTTGTCTTGGTGACGTGTTTGGGCAATGTAACCGATCACGACGTCTTCGTGGTACCGTAGCAGATTCCCAAAATCATGCTGTAGAAGATGTAAGGCGTTAATAAAATCTATGTGGTAGGCAAGTTGTGACTCCGGAACCGGGGTCCCTAGCACAGCATCACGAAGTGACGCATATCTCCCCTTTCGCTCTTCCAATTGAGTGCGTGCTGAGGGGTCATTGTCACGAATAAACCGTTCTTGAATCAACTCTATTACAGCGTCATCTTGTGGTAAGTGCCCCAGCAAGCTCTCCCCGAGGCTATTGAAATAGTTTTTAACATCAGCATCCCCGTAGGTATTTAGCACTATTACGTCATCCCGTTCATACCATTCTGGCAAAGTCTCGGCTATGGTCTCATCAGCGATACTGTCGATGGCTTCAGTAAACGCTGTGTCGTCTATCTCTCCAGCGACACTCTGGACCATTGGTTGTAACAAAGACACACCAAAGCGACCAGTTGCGGTGTCTGGCGGTGTGTAGGCATCAGTATCGTCGGTGCGTTCGCTGATAGTGATAGTAGGGGTGTCTCGAGTAACTAATGTTTGTCTCCATATATCACGTTCCCCATCGTCTTGTGGCAGATCTACCCGCTCACGCATAGTAGAGGCTTGTAAGTCTGGTAACGCTCTGGCTGTGTCTGTCTGGCTCAAGGATCCTAGGCCAGCAAAACGTTCTGTGGCAGAGTTAAAGGTTACCGCACCAAGTACTAACGCGGTACCGATGATAACTGCAAATATTAGATTGGGTGAATTATTGCTATTCATAGTACTTATATAATACCGTATATTTAGCTCCAGTATGTCTTAGGGAGTGTATAACTCACAAGATATATTGCAGTTTATAATGTCTGGCGCTTGAATGTAGGAAGTCCCTATGCCTATGGACGAGGCCTGTACACGGTGTGTCAGAGGCACCGATGTTATTGACAGTAAACCTAGCAGCCTTTGTGTCTCATTCCTTCAAGTTTTTAATACAAAAAAGTCTTTATTACTCCCCATCACCATCATCCCCACTATCATTACCCCCCTCACCGTCTTCATTTTCTTCCCCTTCCTCACCATTTTCTCCCCCGGCACCGCCTATAGCTTCGAGGAAGCGACTGAGGGCATCACT
>PXCI01000081.1 GCA_003566675.1 Clostridia bacterium | reverse complement strand
TGCCCACAATGCTTCCATGATCACTTGATCACAGTTCACCATTGACCCAGTCCAGTCCTCCAAGGATCTGGGCTTCTTTGTGCCAGGCCTTGTGGAGCCACAGAAGAGCCTGGCTGGCGACACAATGGAATGTCCCTGGCGGTGCTCCGGCACTGTCGTGGTGAGGGGTCCATTGTTCGTCAGCGATCGGCGATCCCCCGCCGGGCCCGGGGAGATCGGGGTAACTGGAACCGCGGAAACCGCGGGGCTCGTTCTGAAGGAAAGCAGAGACTCTCAGCCCGTAAGGGCACCTCCCGGAATATGCCCCGGCACCGGTGCGGCACACTCAACTTACCGGATAATTGCCCCATTACCCTGGTGACCCCAGGATCCGCGGATCCCAGCGCATCCAATGGTTTCAAGGTAAGTCGCAAGAAAGTCTTTCGGAAATAACCTGATCATCGAGTTCCTCTTCAGGAGTGGGAAGGTTCACTGCAATGCTTATTAAGGCGCCCCAGGGTTCAGAATTCTTTCGCTTAAGCCTTAAGATATCGATGAAGAAGATGTAAACTAGAGGGGAAAGGAGAGGTGATACATGCAAGGTGCGGAATTATTGGTCAAGATGCTCGAGGCCCATGATGTGAGGAACATATTTGGACTGCCGGGAGATACCAGCATGGCCTTCTATGATGCCCTGAAAGATTCCCGGAGTATTCGCCATATAATGGGTAGGGATGAGCGTTCCTGCGGGTACATGGCAGACGCCTACGCCCGCCTGTCGGGTCGACCCGGGGTCACCGAGGCGCCCAGCGGTGGAGGTGCAGCCTACCTGTACCCCGCGGTGTTGGAGGCCGATGGATCATCAATCCCACTGGTCGCCCTCACCAGTGACGTCCCTCTCAGCAGTGAGAACCGGGGCGCGCTGACGGCCATGGACCAGGTCGCAGCGTACCGAACAGCGACGCGCTTCACCAGTCGCCTTACCCGGCCCGAATTCATACCCCACTCCGTCCGCACCGCCTTCCGCGCTGCAACCGGGGGTCGCATGGGGGCTGCCCACCTGGCTTTCCCCGAGGACGTTCTCTCGGGTGCAGCGGACGTCGATGACAATCTGTACGCCTCGCCGGAGTGCAGCCGATTTCCCGCCTGGAGGACGCGGCCCGATGCACAGCGCCTGGAGGAAGCCGCCGAGCTTCTGCTCCATGCCGACCGACCCTTGATCCTCACCGGCGGTGGCGTGATTCTGTCCGGGGCGATGGAGGCCCTGCAAACCCTCGCCGAGCAACTGGGCATCGGCGTGGTCACCACCGTGGACGGCAAGGGAAGCATCCGGGAAACCCATCCCCTGGCCCTGGGCGTCATTGGTTCCAACGGAGGCAAGGCTGCCAGCAACCGCACCCTTTCGGAAAGCGATGTGGTCCTGGCCATCGGTAGCAATCTCAATTCGACCTCGACCTGGGGATGGACCCTTCTGAAAGATGCCTCCGTGATCCACGTCGACGTCGATCCCAACCAGCTGGACAACAACATAGCGTGCGAGGTGACCATCCAGGCCGATGCCAAACTATTTCTTGCAGACCTTGCAGAGGCCACGCGCTCCTCTGGGAACAAGGGGCAATGGGGCCAGTGGGTGCAGACGGCGCGCAAAGATGTTCAGACAGAGACCGATTCGATCTCCAAGATCAAGAGCGATCAACCCGGTGTGCTACATCCGGGAGAAGTCATCACCGCCCTGCGAGGGGTGCTGCCCGACAATGCCGTCATCATTGCAGATGCTGGAACTCCGACTCCATACCTGGCCGCCTACTACCCGACGAAAGTACCCGGTAAGAGCGTCTATGCTGCCAGGGCCCACGGCTCACTAGGCTACGCCCTGCCGGCTGCCCTCGGCGCGAACGTGGCTCGCCCCGGCTCGCCTATCGTCGCGGTGATCGGTGATGGAAGCCTCGGCATGAGCATCGGCGAACTCGAGACCCTGATGCGCGAGGGCGAGGGCATCACGATCCTGCATCTCAGAAATGAGACCTTCGGATGGATCAAGATGCTCCAGAAATTGTACTACAGTGAGCGCTACTTCTCCGTTGACTTTGACCCCCGGGCCGATTACACAGATGCCGCAAGGGGCCTGGGAGCCAGGGCCACAAAGGTCACGTCGGCCCAGGGTCTCACCGACGCCCTCGCGGCCTCGCTGAGAGAAGACCTCTCCTTCATCGAAGTCGACGTGCCGCCGGAGATCGAGGCGACGCCACCGGTGGCGGCCTGGGAGCGGGACATCGAGATCCCGGCCGAACAACGTTCACGCCGGAGTTACTGAAAACTGCTGTAGGAGGGGCATCCTTCTTCGCCCCTCCTGCTCTGAAGCCACCGTACGAACAACGGCCTGGGACGGATGATCACCGGCGTCCCCTCTTCGACCCGTTCAAAGAGCTCGCGAACCGAGTCGTTGTGCATTCGGATGCAGCCACCGGAAACATAGCCCCCGATGGATGAGGGTTCATCGGTTCCGTGAATCCCGAAGCGGAGACCGTCCTCGTCGCCCGGTACCGAGAGCCCCAGCCAACGGATGCCCAGCTGCGGGTTGGACTCTCCGGGCTTCAGCACCTCCCGGACCACGATGGTGAAGCGGCCCGTAGGGGTCAGTTCGGGCTCCCGACCCGTACCCACGTCATAGGAGGTGACCTCACC
>PXCI01000338.1 GCA_003566675.1 Clostridia bacterium | reverse complement strand
GTGGAGCGTGCGTGGCGGTGATGCTTGGTCGTTCGTTGCTTCCGCTGCGAAGTAGGGCATTGAAGGTTCTTAGTAAGGAGGCGAGCCGCTATGCGTCAGATTGTCACCGCAACAGATGTGCAGGATGCACATATGCAGGGCAGAGACCACCTGGAGATAACCCCCGAGACAGTCGTTACGGACGAGGCTCGCGACTGTGCCGTCCGAATGGGTATCTGTTTCATTGATGCCCAGGAAAACGCGGTCGAGGAAGTCACGGTCGATGTGGATGGGACCCTGGATGAGGATCCCGACAGAGGATCTGCCACCGATGAGATCCTCTCCATTGAGACCCGTTCTGATGTCATCATAACGGGCGGTGAGATTTTGCTGCCGGGACAGGATGTTGTCCGTGCCGATGTGGTCATCGATGATGGCCGGGTCATTGCCCTGTGCCAGGGGGCTTCAAGTGACGGGCTCCAGGTTGATGCTGCGGGTCTCCTGGTGGCGCCGGGGTTGTTTGATCCCCATGTGCACATAGGACTTCTGTCGAGCCCCGGGGAAGAGCTTGCGACGGAGGGCAATGCTGCCCTCCTGGGTGGAATCTGCACCCTGGGGTGGTTCATCGGAGGCGAGGGGTCTCACCTGGGTATGCTGGATGGCCTGGAGGGCCTGGTTTCGGCCCACTCGGGCGTGGACATCGTGCCGCACCTGGTGATCGAAGACCGGACGCAGCTGCAGGAGATACCCGAGTACTACGAGCGCGGCGTGCGTTCTTTCAAATTATACATGTGTGGAATACCGGGCCTGATCGAATCCGTTGATGATGGTTTCATCATGGATGTGTTTGAGGCCCTGTCGCCCTACAAGGATGAGGTTGTCCTGTGCATTCATGCCGAGAACGCCTCCGTCGTGGATCGTGCCCTGGCCCGCAACGAGCTGGGTGGTGACTACGACGCTGTGGCCTGGTCGGAGACCCATCCGGCCCTGGCCGAGGAAGAGGCCATCATCCGGGGCGAGTTGCTGGGGCGCCAGTTTGGCGTCAGGACGTATTTCGTGCACGTGTCTTCCCGGGAGGGCCTCGAGGCCGTTCGGAGGGTCCGGCGAGAGGGGGGCGGGGGAAGGGTCTTTGCAGAGACCACCTCACCTTACCTGGCTGCGCCGCTGTCGGCGAGTGTGTCGGAGAAGATGGTCCCTCCACTGCGGGATCGGGAGACGGCGGATGCCCTCTGGCGCGGATTGGATGAGGGGGTACTGCAGGTCGTGGGAACGGACAATGTCACCATGACAGCGGAGGAGAAGGGACTGGGAGGTCCGGCTGATGCGGTCATGCCCGGTTATCCCGCCCTGGGGACCCACCTATCCCTCCTGCTGCACGAGGGCTATCATCGAAGGTCGGCTGATCTGATGACGTTGATGACAGCGGTCACCCGCGGGCCCGCGGAGATTTTCGGGGTCTATCCCAGGAAGGGAACGCTGCTGCCCGGTAGTGATGCCGATTGCGTGGTCATAGATCTCGACGAAAAGAGACGGGTTGAACCGCAGCGCCTGGGTTCCCGGTCGGATTTCGCCCTGGCCCAGGGCCGGACCCTTCGCGGCTGGCCGGTCATGACCATGAAAGATGGGGCCATCGCGGCCCTCAATGGCAGCCGCCGTGGGAAGTCCCAGGGAAGGGTCATTTTGAGGAAAAGCGGAGCTGAACGGAGGACCGGTCGTGAAAGAGATTAGACTACATGGGCGCGGGGGACAGGGCACCGTCAAGGCGTCGGAGATCATTGTACAGGCCGCGGTTAACGGGGGACTTTATGCCTGCGCCATACCTTTTTTTGGCTTTGAACGCAGTGGGGCGCCGGTGTCTGCCTTCGTGCGCATCGACGAGGATGTCATCTGGCCCAAGACCCAGGTGTATCAACCGGATTGCGTGATGATCATGGACGCGACACTCCGCTCTGCTGTTCACCTGTTTGAGGGGATCAGGGAGGGGGCTTCGGTGGTGGTCAACGCCGCGGACAGGCGTGTCCTTGATACCCTGGATATACCCGGGGCGGTGGCGTGTGTCGGTTGGGTTGACGCGAGGGCGATCAGCACCGAGGTCCTGGGGCGGAATCTCCCCAACACCACCATGCTGGGAGCCTTTGCGCGCACCACCGGGTTGGTCGACGTGCAGCACCTGGCCCAGCTGACGGCCGAGATTTTCGCCCCGGCCAACGCGGATGCCGTCAGGCGGGGCTATGAAGAAGTCGAGGTGCTCTACTTGTGAGGGGAGTGGATTCGGTGAACTATCGTTTCACGGGCGATGAGGCACCAGTGGGACGGGATCTATATATCACGAACACCGGTGACTGGCGCATCAAGTACCCGGTGATGGATGAAGAGGCGTGTGTGGGCTGCGGGATCTGTGCCCTGTACTGCCCCACGGCCTCCATAATGCCCAAAACTCGGCGCAAGTACCGCATCGACCTTCAGTATTGCAAGGGCTGTGGCATCTGTGCCGTGGAGTGTCCCCAGGCTGCCCTCACCATGGTCGACGAGGGGGAAACAGCCAGTGAATAAGATGCAGATCGTAAAGGGAAACGAGGCGGCGGCGCTGGCCGTCAGAGCCTGCCGGCCGGACGTCATTGCCGCCTACCCGATCACCCCCCAGAGTCCCCTGGTGGAGTACCTCGGGCAGTACGTGGCCGATGGTGACCTCGATTCCACCATGAGCGAGGTGGAATCCGAGCACTCGGCCATGAGCGTATTGCAGGGTGCATCGCTGGCCGGAGGACGGACCTTCACAGCCACCTCGTCCCAGGGGTTGGCCCTGATGTATGAGCCCTATTTCCGCACCTCCACCCTGAGGCTGCCCGTGGTCATGGCGATGGTCAACCGCGAGATGATCTCGCCGCAGACCGTCTGGGGTGGACCCCAGGATTCCCTGACATTGCGGGACGCCGGATGGCTCCAGATTTACGTGGAGTCCAACCAGGAGATCTTCGATACCCTTGTCCAGGCCTTCAAGATTGCGGAGGACCCCGAGGTGCTGTTGCCCATCAACGTCTGCTACGATGGGTTCTACCTGTCCCACATGTCGGAGCCCATCGTTCTGACGGAGCAGCAGGATGTCGACGATTTCCTGCCGCCCTACCGGTCGAAGCACATCCGGCTGGATCCCGATGACGTGATGTCCGTCGATCCGCTGACACCGGGCCATCTGCTGACGGAGTACCGGATGCGCCACGTGAAGGCGCAGCAGAGGGCCCTGGACGTGATCCGTCGGGTTGACACCGAGTACGAGCACCTTACCGGGCGCAGCTGGGGTGGTCTGACCTACGAGTACAAGACGGAGGGAGCCCGCGCCGTGCTGGTGACGATGGGGTCGATGACGGGAGCGGCGCGTGTCGCCGTGGACCGGGCTCGAGCCCGCGGGGTGTCCGTGGGTCTTCTGAAGGTGAGATGCCTGCGCCCGTTCCCCGAAGATGAGATCCGGGAGGCGCTGCAGGGGCGAGAAGCCTATGCCGTCGTCGACCGCAATGTTTCCTTCGGTTGGAATACGGGGATTGTGTACCAGGAGATAAGAGCGGCCATGTCGGGTCGTGACGTGCCGTCTGTGAATTATATAGGAGGTCTGGGCGGGGAGGATCTCACCGTTGACATGTTTGGTGAGGTGATCGACGAACTGGTGGGGCTGGCAGATGGGAACCAGCCTGCAGAGCGATGCCAGTGGCTGGTCAACCCTCTTCGCGCCGGAGACCGTTAGGGGGAGTTTCCGTGGCTGTTGACATAATGCAAAGAGAAGACATGATCTCACCGGGGATCTCGGCGTGTGTGGGCTGCAATGTTGAACTCACCCTGCGGCTGTGCATGCGGGCCCTGGGTCCTCGTTCGGTTCTGGCCATCCCTCCCGGCTGCATGGGAGGCGTCGGCGTGGTGGGCTGGGGTCGTACCACAGGGACGAAGGTTCCGGTTTTTTTCCCACTGTTGGATAACACTGCATCCATGCTGGCCGGGATTAAGCTGCAGTACGAGCGCGAGGGTCGGGACATCAACGTGGTGGCCTTTGCCGGTGACGGAGCCACCGTTGACGCCGGGATGCAGGCCCTGTCCGGCGCTGCAGAGCGCGGTGACAACATCCTTTACATCTGTTATGACAATGAAGGTTACATGAACACCGGGTTTCAACGGAGCGGTTCCACTTCCCGCGGTTCCTGGACGTCCACCACGCCGGTGGGAGGTGGCAGCAAGGGCAAGACCCAGCATAAGAAGGATTTTCCCATGATCATGGCCATGCACGGCGTACCTTACATGGCTACGGCCTCGCCGGCGTATCCGGTAGACCTGGTCCGCAAGGTGCGGCGGGCGGCAGAGGTGAGGGATGGACTGGCCTACATCCACATCCTCAATCCCTGCCCGAACGGTTGGGGATTCCCTGCAGATCACAGCATAGAGGCATGTCGCCTTTCTGTCGAGACGCGTTTTCATCCTCTGTACGAGGTGATTGACGGTCGGTTCTGTCTCAGCCGCAGCGATCGGGAGCCGCGGCCGTTAGCAGAGTACGTCGGCATGATGAAGAAATACCGTCACCTGGACGACGAAGATCTGCAGGAGCTGCAAGGGGTTCTGGATCGACGCTGGAGGCGACTGGAGGCTCTCGCCGCCTCGGATAGCGTATGAGGGCACCCGGGAATCTCGACGGCCTGTTCAGGCCCCGGGGTTGTGCGATCCTGGGAGCCTCAACGGATCCGAACAAGGCCGGGCATCAGATCGTTCGGAACATGAAGACGGCCGGCTACCCGGGAGAGCTGTATCTGGTGAATCCCAGGGGGGGGCACATTGACGGCACCGAGATGCATCGCTCGCTCGCTGACATCGAGGGGAACGTGGAGATGGTTGTGTGGGCGGTGCCCGCACCTTTTACGGCATCGGCCGTCGCCGACCTGCAGCAGCGGCAACGGAGGCACGGGGACGTACGGATCGTTGTGACGGTGGCCGCGGGATTTGCCGAGACCGGGGCAGAGGAGGGCCGCAGGTGGCAGGATCTTTTGGTCTCGACTTGCAAGCAGCTGGGCATCCGCGTGCTGGGCCCGAACTGCGTGGGGGTCATCGACACGGGCAGTGGGGTCGACACGACCTTCATCATGGGGACGGACCTGCAGCCTGGCGGGATCAGCTTCGTGTCCCAGAGCGGGGCGGTCGGCGCATGGCTCGTGGAGTCCTGGGCGGCCCGGCCCTATTCGGTGGGGTTCAACAAGTTCGTGAGCGTGGGCAACATGGCCGATGTATCCCTGGTGGAGATCCTGGATTACCTGCGGGAGGACGAGTCCACGCGGGTCGTGGGGATGTACATGGAAGGATACGAGCAGGGCAGGGAAATGGCTCGTGCCCTGGATGAACTGAGCCGTGTGAAACCAGTCGTCGTCCTGAAGGTCGGCGAAAGTGAGCACGGCGCTCGGGCTGCCCGGTCCCACACGGGATCCATGGCAGGGGCAGATAGGGTGTATGATGGGGTGTTCCGGCAGGTTGGTGTGCGGCGAGCGAGGACGGTTGACGAGCTGTCGGCCACCCTCCTGGCCTTTGACCAGCTCCCGGCACCCCGGGGCCGCAATCTCTTCGTGTTGACCCAGGCCGGGGGGCCGGGGATCTACTCGACGGACATACTGGCCGGTGACGGTGAGGTCGAATTTGCCCGCGTATCGGCTGATACGAGGGCAGCGCTGCGAGATGTCCTCCCACCCTTTGCCTCGGTCTGCAAGCCGGAGGGACACGCTGACATGACGGCGGCGGCCTCGGCGGTGCAGCACGGCAGGGCCCTGGAGACCGTGCTCAGTGACGACGGGGGGGATGCTGCGCTGCTACTGACCGTGCCGGTACTTTTTGTGCCAGCGGAGGCCATTGCCGAGGAGATCATCTCGGCCCATCACCGGTTGCAGGCAAGCGGAATTGATAAGCCCTTTGTACCGGTGCTCCTGAGCGGCGACGTGGTGGAGCATGGGCGGGCGGCCCTTGCCGGGGCCGGAATCATGGCCCCTGGGCGTCCCGAGGACGCAGCGAAGGCCCTGGGTCACGTGATCGCTTACCACAGTCGAAGGCGGGGTGATGCCCGTGAGTGAGCGGGTTGAGACGATCATTGGGGCAGTGCGAGCCGAGGGAAGGACCCAGCTGACGGAGCACGAATCGATGGCGGTCTTGGAGTCGTGCGGCATCCCCGTGGTCGCCCGTGGTGCGGCTTCCTCGCGCGAGGAGGCGGCGCATCTGGCGGATGAACTGGGCTACCCCGTTGTCATGAAGGTGCTGTCGGCGGACCTGGGCCACAAGACCGACGTCGGTGGGGTGAAACTGGACCTGTTTGGCGAAGGGGATGTCGTCCGGGCCTTTGATGAGATCATGGAGGCGGTGGGCGCAGGCCGACCGGAGGCTCGCATCATGGGCGTCTCGGTCCAGAGGCAGGTTAACCGGGGGACCGAGCTCATTATCGGCGGCCTGCGGGATCCCCATTTCGGGCCGGTGGTCATGTTCGGCCTCGGAGGCATCTATACGGACGTGTTGGCCGACGTGGCGTTCAGGCTGGCACCCCTGGAAGAAGATGCCGCCCGGGACTTGATGCGGGAGACGGCGGCTTACCGGATGCTCACGGGGATACGGGGCGACCATCCCGCCGACCTGGACCAGCTGGCACGGACCATCTGCACGATCGGCGACCTGCTGGTCGGCCACGAGGCGGTGGAAGAAGTCGAGATGAATCCCTTCGTGATGCCGGCCGGGGGATCACCGGTGGCGGTGGATGCCCTGATCACCCTCGGCGAAAGCTGTGGGGAGGGTCGGGCCAGGTGATATCTGCTGCGCGTCGGAAGGCTACGGACGACTTATTTGTGACAGGCGACAGCGTTGAGAGGTTTGCGCCCTCGCACTGCAGAATATGAAAGACGAAAGGGGAGAGATGAAGTGACATCCATCGGTTTCATTGAGACGCAGGGCCTGGTTGCCGCCATCGAGGCAGCAGATGCCATGGTGAAGGCAGCCAACGTCGAGCTTGTTGGCATGAGCAGGATTGGTGGAGGACTGGTCACGGTTTCCGTGCGGGGAGATGTTGGAGCGGTGAAAGCTGCTGTTGATGCTGGCGCCGCCGCGGCCAAGCGGGTCGGCGAGATCGTGTCCGTACACGTGATCCCGCGTCCCCACGCGGACATGGAGGAACTCCTGGGCACACTCGGTGGAGGTCCCTGCAAGGAATAGCGCTGTGCAGGACGGCGCAGGTGAACGCGCCAGCTTATGACCGAAGGCGATGTTGTCGGGCACAGGATGGTGCCGGTCGGAAGGGCCCCGGGCCGTGTTGACGGGCATGGCCGGGAGGTTGGGCCGGGTCGAACCTGGGAAGCGCGTTGTGTCATCCGTCGATGAATCCACCATGAGAGTTGGTGATTTTATGATATTGGCCCGTGTCCTGGGAACAGTCGTAGCCAGCGCCAAGAATGAGCGGCTGGTGGGATCGACGCTCGTCCTCTGTTCGCCGCTGGAAAGCGTCGAACAGGTCGAGTCGCTGGAGGCACCTGCCTCGAAGCCGATCGTGGCCGTTGACCTGGTCGGGGCTACCGAGGGGAACGTTGTCCTCGTGTGCACCGGTTCCAGCTCCCAGTCGGCTGCCGGCGGCGGCCCCATTGATGCCGCTGTCGTGGGACTTGTCGACTACGTCACCTGTGAAGGAAAGAGACGGAACCCGGCCGAGAAGTGAGAGGGGAGAACAGGCGATGCAGTTGAGAGTCTACGCCATCATTGACCGGATGCAGCCGCAGTATGCCGCCATCACCGGAACGGTGGCCCGTGGCGATGTGCCCCTTCCCGGAATGGCCCAGCTATACCTGGAGGTTGCCCCCGGCAGCTCCGTGTTCTCCTTGCTGGACGCTGGGCTCAAGTCAGCCGATGTGGCGCCTGCTTTTGCCATCATGGAGCGAGAATTCGGACAGATCGAGATCCATGGAGAGCGGGTTGATGAAGTGCGGGAGGCCGGCCGAGCCATGCTGGGCGCCGGTGGGTTTTTTGAGGGCGACCGCCTGCGGCCGGAGGTCGTTTCGGAGTACGTCATCAGTAATGTTGGGCCCCACCAGGCCCAGCTGATCAACCGCGACCGGCACGGTGCCCTGTTGATTTCGGGCCAGAGCCTGTTTGTCATGGAAGTCGAGCCCGCGGGTTACGTGGTATTGGCCGCAAACGCCGCCGAGCGGGACGTCGGAGTGGATTTGATCACCTTCGATCCCGTGGGACGGTATGGTCGCCTGTACCTGGCGGGAGACCAGTCATCGGTCACCGCCGCCCGGGATGCGGCCCTGGCGGCCATAGAGGAGGATGCCCGGCGGTGACGCCGGGACCCGTGATGAGGAGACTCACTGCCTGGGCGCGAGGTGATCAGGCGGTATCGAGGATGTTGGGGAGCCGAATCGCGGTAGCTCTTCATGTTTCGGGAGACGAGGAAGACGACCTGCAGGACGGCCGGATTGCCCCGCTGCGGCATTGAGGAGCGTGTCTTCCGAAATAGTCCGGGCTGACAATTTGGACAGCATGGTCCAATACCATGCCGATGTTGCCTGGCGCCAGTGATGCTGGACAGGCTGTCCAGCATAAGGCCCCTTGTCATTCATCCTTCACCGGGAAACAGCATGGCAGCCGTGGGCGGCGGCTGTACAGTGATCAGCAGAAGCATGGAAGGGTTGCGCGGTATGGGGCAGGAGCAAAGGAGCAATTGTGTGTGACTCCGTGGGAACTCAGGGTCCGTGGAATGGTGCAGGAGTCTGGACGCAACGCAGGGATTGAGTGCCCGAGGCCTGGAAACTGGCGCCAGAGGTCTAGGAGAGTGCTCAAAATAGGGGTTTTATCGAGGGGTAGTCCGAGGTCCGAATATTCGATTGAGGGGTTAGAAAGAGGGTGTCCTGGCTCGGATTATGGTCCGCACTACTGATGAGCTCGGTGATACCCTTTCGTTTTCAGGTTTCCAGCACCCTCTTCTGCGGGCATTTCGGGCACCAGTTTCCAAAGTCTCTTCAGATTGGCCACTGTTGCGGTCCAAGTCGCCTGTTGTTGTCTTTTCGTGGCGCCTATGTAGCGTCTGAATTTGAGCCTGTGCTTCCATAGCAGTTCGCTCAGTTTTCGCTCCACTAAGGCTCGTCGATTGTAGATTCCCCCGAATCTCTCGGCCTTCTTGTACTCTCCGGCCTCGTCTATCACATCCTGATGGCAGTGCAAAGGGCTTTCTCCGGTCCGTGTTATGGTTGCGGTTCATTGATACCGTTGCTCCCAGATCTGCAGGGTCGGGTCGTTGGAAAGAGATTTGTCGCTCAGCAACGCACCACAGTTGAGATACATCCACGTGGCACCGTTGGGCAGGCCGAAGTGCTACAGGGCGCTCCAGTGGCAGCAGCAGGCAGAGGGTATTGGAGTCCCCAGTAGCGAGACGTGCTTCGGAACTGCAGATTGCGCAGGATTGGGTGGAGGGGATGGCGGACAATAGAAGCTGCAGCAATCCTTATAGACCCGCGCGGAGGGCACGGCAACGGGTGATGCCGAGGCGCAGGTTGCCAACCTCTTGCACTCCGAGCAACACATGGCGATCATGCCTCTATCCACATCCAGTGAGATCCGACAGAGGATCGCCGGAAGGATTCTGAAGGCCGGCAAGTTCAGGATGGGGGGGACCCTGGTACAGATGCTCTCGTACCTCGAGCGCATTGCCAGCGGGGACTACGACGGCCATGCATCGAGGGCCCGGCGGTGAGCATGCTGCTCTGCCGGGGGCATCGAGCGTTCCCAACGTGTGCAACGAGCTGTACTTCCCCAATACTGGAGAGAACCTTGCCCGGTGTGTGAACATGTGTCATGTGACCGTGGCCTGTTTTACCGACATCTGTCATCCAAAAATGTTTTCCGTGAGCAATGCCCTCAACCTGAGACAGCCCTGAGGGGGATCCTTACACCGCTTAGGTGTGTTCCCTGCGTACACCCGTGGCAAGTAGCATGCGAAATCCCTCGCTGCTTACCACGTTCATCGTCTCCACTCCCAGGAAATCATTGCCGCCTCTACGCAGGACCGGGTCGGCGCTTAATGTGCTCTCGACGGAGATGAACAGGGTGTCCGTTGTTGCACCGTCTCGTACACTTCCAGTCCGGTTTCATTCGCGAAGGTGAATTTGAAGAATAAAGCCGTTGGCCTGGCCGAACTCGGTTGGCGCGATGTCAGGGTGAGGCAATGCTAGCCGGGATATTAGCGCCCACGACCCGGTGCGAGCCGCCTACCCCTGGAGCCCACACTTTCGGGGACATCCTCCCCTTTCTCGAACCGGGAGCGCTGTGTCGCTCCTTCGATCAGCATTCTGCTCTTACTGCATCGAGATTCGAAGGATTCCGCATTCGTATTGGCGAAAACAGTAACGCCCGTCGGCGTTGGCGCGCTGAATGTCGATATGCTCTTGTGCCAAGGGAAACCCGAATGGTCTAAATACCTTGCCTTGTACGGGTAGCAGTTTTATTTTTGATCTTCCCTTGAAGTACAGGATCGGCTCATCGACCCCACGATCGCTGATGCTCTGGTGTGTGGATGGGCGCGAGCGAAACACAACGACCAAGGAGGTTGAAATCACATGATCATGATGATGAGACGGGGGCTCCTTGTAGTCACCCTCCTTCTCGTGGCTTGCTGTCTTGTGTCATGCATTGGATCTGTTGAGGGCCGTCTTCCACCTACTCCATCACCCTTTCAACGGCCCGAGCCTGTCAGTGTGTACGACGAAATTTACGAGGCGTACCTGGCGGGGGAGATTGACCGCCAGGAACAGGTGCTCCTGTTCCTGCGGGCAATGTATCTCCCGCACACGTTGCCGGACGAGTTGGAGGGGGAGACAGCGGTTCGATCAAGCAGGACCCCCCGTCGCGAGATGCAGTGGCTGATCAACCATTACGAGAAACTCGATCCGGCCACCCAGGACCTGGTGTTGCCCTTCATCCTTCCACCGACAGATCCACGAAGCCACTTTCACATCGTTCGTGACTGGGGCGAAGAGACATCGAGGCTCATGCCCCCGGGTCATGTGGTCCACGCCACCTCCCAGCAGTGGGAGGAGCAAGATATCGTCCTTGATGGCGCGCCCCAGATTACGGTCCATTATCCTCTCCCCGGGACGGCGGGTAACAGGCAGGACAGCATAGAGGCTCGACTCGATGCCATAGAGGAGGCTCTGCGGAGAGCCTGGCCCATGTTCCGGGACCTGCTAGATGTTCAGCCGGAACGTGAGATTGAGATCTACCTTATGAACCTGGAGGGCGCAGGCTATGCCACCTACCACCCTAATCCCGACGACGGTAGTATTGATCGTTACCGGGTTGGGCTCGACCTATCCGATGACTTGGATTTTTTGAAGGCGTTGACCGTGCATGAGCTCTTTCACTGTTTCCAGTTCGCGATGGGGCTGACCTGGGAGGGCGACGATTTGTGGTGGCTGATGGAGGCGACAGCGGTTTGGTCCGAACTCCACGTATATCCCCACCCGGAGTTCGCGGAGATGACCTGGTATCGGCATGAGTTTCTTCCGGAGTTTTTCGAGTCCCTGGACCACGAAAGGCTGTCACTTTTCGGTGATCGCGAGTATGGAAGCTACATGCTGTTTTTCTTCGTCACCGATCACTGGGGTAGTCCAGACAGTGTACCCGAGGTGTTGAGGGCCGTCTTGGCGACGAGGGATGTTCGCGGTTCGCTTATGCGAAGGATCGACGATTTTGCCGATGCGTACGGCCAGTTTGCCCTCTGCAACTGGAATTTTGATCCTCCGCGTTACTGCTATTCCGATGCCGTCCAGCCGATGCCGCCGGGCGGCACCAGCAGGCAGAGCTTTATCATCGAGACGCCCGGGAAGGCTCTCCTCGAAGACACGTTGCATCCGGGTGGGATCGTGTACCGGATCTTTGAGATACCGGTATCTGCGGAAGACGTGGAGCGGGTCACGTTT
>PXCI01000214.1 GCA_003566675.1 Clostridia bacterium | reverse complement strand
GTTGCCGCATTTTCGACCAGTTCCATGATCCTGGCAACCGCGGATCGTTCGTATTCCCGCTGAACCCGGATTTCCAGGACTCCGTCTTCGTTCAACATGCCCGCCAGCACCTCTTCTCCGGTTGTCACCGGTCGGGGTACTGATTCCCCCGTGAGGGCCGAGGTATTGAGGGAGGAGTCACCGGCGGTGACCTCACCGTCCAGGGGAATACGCTCGCCGGGGTTGACGATGATGATGGCACCGGGCTGCACCGTATCCGGAGCGACCAGGTGAATCCCCTGGTCGTCGCGGACGCGGGCGTGATCGGGGCGGAGCTCCATCAGTGCCTGCACGGAGCGGCGGGATCGTCCCACCGCCAGGTTTTGCAGGTATTCGCCGGTGCGATAGAACATCATGACGGCGACGGCCTCGGGGATTTCTCCAAGGGCTATCGCTCCAAAGGTTGCTATGCTCATCAGGAAATTCTCGTCAAAGATCCTGCCTCCCCCGAGGAGGTTGCGGATTGCTTTTCTGATCACCGATTGTCCGACGAGGACGTAGGCTGTGAGCAGCAGCAGGTATTCTGCAATCCCCGGTCGGAAGTGATGCAGAAGCAGTCCAGGGATGAACAGGGCCATGCCTACGACAAGGATCAGCGCCTGGTGGCTGAGGGCCTTGCCGTCGTCGGAGGCGATGTCGGCAGTCACCAGCCGAATGTCCGGTTTGACCCGGTTTATGGCGCTTTGGGCCTCATCGAGCTGATGAGGATCCACGTCAACGGTCCGGGTGGCAAAACTCACCACGGAGTTTTCGAGTCCTGAGACTTTCTGCAGTTCTTCTTCGATCTGTGATGCGCAATGGGGACAGTCAAGCCCTTCCAGGATGTAGCGCACGAGATTCTTCACCCCCTGTATGTATCGTCGGGCCAGAGATGGTCCCGGGGTCGCCAGGTTCTTGACAAATTGTCAGATTTTCGACATACTGAAAATAATACAAACACTTGAACAAGTATCGAACTGTTCTGAGTCCAACAGTACCTTTCCCATTCCAAACCGTCAACACCAATTCCAGTCACTTATTCCAGCGATGCATCGTAGACGGGTATTAGCACCTGTGAGATAATGCCCATACCGATTTATGTTAGTAATAACACAAAAATCACACCATTAGAGTTGGAGGGAGAGTATCATGAGCAAAAATGTAGGTCTAATAATTCCTGCGTTTGAGGAAGAGCCCAGAATGGATCCCGTTGTCCGATGTGCCGTGGATTCGGGTTTGTTCTCCAAAATTGCAGTGGTGGATGATGGATCGCGCGACCAGACCCTGGAGGTTGCAAGGGAGTACCCGGTGCACACGATACAACACCCAAGGAATTTTGGTAAGGGAGCGGCTCTTCAGACAGGTTTCGACTATCTTGAGGATCAGGACATCGTCCTTCTTCTCGACGCGGACCTTGTGGGGGTTACGGCGGGGCACCTTGAATCGCTCATCAAGCCCCTTTGCGATGCACCGAGCCTGGGAATGACCGTGGCAAGGTTCATTGAGGGTAGGTACGCCGTGGACCTTCAACAGAAGTGGTTTGCGATTCTGAACGGCCAGAGAGCCTTGAGCCGCGAGCTCATACGGCGCCTGCCGAATCTTGCCTGGTCCCGATTTGGGGTGGAAGTTCTGATGACGCGCTTCGCCAGGGACCTGGGAGTACCTGGGACACAGGTTATGTGGCCCGCTGTTACCCACTACACCAAGGAGGAGAAGTTCGGACCGGTGATGGGATTTTACGCCCGCATGAAGATGTATGCGGAGGTGCTGAAGGCTCAAGCCCTGTATCCGCTGCAGAGAGGGCGGTACATTCTGGAGGCTGAAGACTGGGATTCCCCTATGGAACTCGATGCAATGGACTGAAGGGAGAACGGGGGTGACCCGTTCTCCCCCTCTGATCACAGGTCGAGCAGTTCGGTGATCTTTGCCCGATCGAATCCGACAAGAACCTCGTCGCCGACAACCGTGGTCGGGGTGCTCATGGACCCAAGCTCTCTCAATTCAGCGATGAATTCGGGGTTTTGCGTGATGTCACGTTCCTCAAACTGCACGTTGTTCTGAGATAGAAACTCTACCTCGGCGCCGCAGGGCGGTCAGCCCGGCTGGGTGTATACGATCAGTACGTCTGTCATTGAAAATCACCTATCCCTTCTTTTTAATCTTATCACATTTGCGCAACACTTTTCCTATGGTTCCCCCATGTTATTGTCGGCCATCCGCTGTTTATCACCGTAAGGACAAGGAAGTTGGACCTTACTTGCACGTTGAGAACGACTTCGAAAAGGTGAGATGATCGGCCAACGCGGCGACGATGGAACGTGTAGGAGAATCTCCGGATGCTTTTTATGAGGTCGCGCGGGACAGTTATCGACGGGTGGGCACTGCCGGTGGACAGTGCACGATGGGTTCCCTGGGGCAGGCGCAGCCGCCCCAGGGATGGAGGATCAGGGACCATACAGGGTTTCCGTCTTGCTCTTGATGTAGTCGAGGAAGGGTCCGGTATTGAACTCTTCCCCGGTGGCCTGCCGGACGAGCTCCCTCGGCGGGAATTTCTGCCCGTGGGCATGAACGTTCTGCTGCATCCATGAGAGCAGTCGGGAGAAGTCACCCTGTCGGAATTTCTCCTTCATATCAGGGTGTTCCCGGAGAGCAGCCCCGAACAGCTGGGCGGAAATCACGTTCCCCAGGGTGTAGCTAATGAAGGATGAACCGAAGCCACCCGACCAGTGTATGTCCTGCAGGACACCCTCTACAGGATCCTCCGGAGTGATACCCAGGTACTTTTCGTATTTCTCGTTCCACGCCTCGGGCATGTCTTCGAGGGATAGCTCACCTTCAAAGGCTGCCTTTTCGAGCTCGAAGCGGATGATGATGTGCAGATTGTACGTGACCTCGTCCGCCTCGACGCGGATGAAGGAGGGTTGAATGCGGTTGACGGCCCGGTAAAAGTCGCCGTGGGAGGTCCCTTCTGTCTGCTCTGGGAAATGCCTCTGCACTTCAGGATAGAAGAATTCCCAAAACTCCGGGGAGCGCCCGACGATGTTCTCCCAGAGTCGAGACTGGGACTCGTGCATCCCTCCCGAGGCTGATGTGGCAAGGATCGATCGCTCCCATTCCTTGGGGAATCCCTGCTCATACGTACCGTGGCCGGCTTCATGTAGGGAGGCAAAGAAGGCAGCTGAAAACTCGTTGGCCCGGATGCGCGTGGTGATCCGGACGTCATCGATAGAAAAGGAGGTGGTGAAGGGGTGGACGGAGATGTCCTGCCTTCCCCTCTGTTGGAGGTCGAAGCCGATGTCCCGCACGGCTTTCAGCGTCAGCTCCCATTGGGTGTCAGGATCATAATGCTGGCGCAGGACCGCATCGTCGACGGCGTCTGGCTTTTCGGCGACCCGAAGGATGAGCGGGATCAGGACCTCCTTGAGGTCGGAGAAGACGGATTCGACTCCTTCAACATCGAAGCCAGGTTCGCGCTGGTCGATGAGAACATCCAGGGGAGGTGAACTGGGGTTAAGGGCCTCGGCAATGCGCAGGCTCATGTCGAAATTTCGCTCCAGTGCGGGAAGGAAGCGCGAGAAATCACGCGTCTCCCGCGCTCTGAGCCAGGCTTGCAGGCCCTCGGATGAGGCTGTGACCCTCTCACGGGCAAGGCTTTCGGGTATCCGGGTGGCCTTTTCGTATTCCCGGGCGACCGTTCTCAATGTGGCGGCCTCGTCGGATGCATGGGGGAGGGAATCTTGGAAGCTCCTCAGTCTGTGCAGAAGATCTCCGATATGAGGGGCGGTCATGTGCCGGTGGATGAGCCCGGTGAGGGTCACCAGCTGTTCCTTCCGCGCTTCAGCCCCCGCTGAGGGCATGTTGCACTGCATGTCCCAGTGAGCCAGGGCGGCCAGTTTTGACAGGTTCCTGATTTCAGCCATTCGGTCTGTGAGATCTTGGTATTCAGGAGGCGCTGTCTTCATCTCGATCATCCTCTCCCTGGAGGGAATCTTCTCCACTTCAGGCGTGCTTCCTTCCTCAACAGATCTGCTTGGTATACATTTTAGGATGGAGGAAGTATTGGGAGGGGTGGTGCACATGAGGGTAGCCTTACTGGGAGATCCGATTTTACGCCAGCGCTGTCGGCCGGTTGCCAACATTGAAGATGAGGAGTTGCACGCTCTCGTGAGCAGGTTGCAGTGCACGCTGTATGATGTGCGAGAGAAGCTGGGTTTTGGTCGTGGGATCGCGGCGCCCCAGGTGGGCAGTGATCTCCAGGTGATTTTCGTGGATGCCGGGGAGCCCATGACCCTGATCAATCCGACGATCTTATCGCGGTCGGACGAAACCTTCGAGCTCTGGGATGATTGTCTGAGTCTGCCTTCTCTTCTTGTCCGGGTGCGCAGGCACTGCCGGATTTCGATCGGCTTCACGGATCTTGAGGGAGAGCAGAGGACCTTGCAGGCCGAGGCAGACCTGTCGGAGCTCCTGCAGCATGAGATGGATCATCTCGACGGCAGATTGATCCTTGATCGTGCGCACGGCGAGAACCCGGTGTACCTGCGGGAGGAGTGGAAGAGACAGTCGGCCGATCGTTAGCCGTTTTCACAGGTTGCGTCTTCAACTATACTGGGGACGATAGACTTATTAATGGGGCTTTCGAAAGATGACGTCACGGACCCAGCCAGAGGGTAGATGCGGAGGCCAGTTGCCATGAAGAACAATACGACGCCTGTCGTCGAGATTTCACCTGATGTGGGTGATCTTTGGGCAGAAGTCGACCTGGGGATCATCGGTCAAAACACCCGGGCGGTGCGCTCGGTTTTAAATGAGGGTACCCGTCTCGCCGCAGTGGTAAAGGGCGACGGTTATGGCCATGGTTCCTTTGCGGTTGCCCGAGAGGCACAGAGAAACGGCGCAACGGATACCGTTGTATCGACCGTTATGGAGGGCGTGGAACTCAGGTTGCAGGGTCTCGAAGGCCCCGTCCTGGTCATGGGGGCTGTGAGTCCCGGACAGGCCGACCTGGTGGTCAGCAAGGATCTGTCACCAATTGTCTTCACCGATGAGACCGCGGTTGCACTGTCTGAGGCCGCCCTGCAGATGGATACACAGGTGAGGGTGCACCTGAAGATTGACACCGGGCTGTCCCGGTATGGAGTTGCCGTGGGCGATGCAGTGGACTTTATGGACCGCAGTGCATCCCTGGAGGGCCTGGTGTGGGAGGGAGTATGCACACATCTCGCCCGATCCTTTGTCCCGAATGACAGGATGACCCAGGTGCAGGCAGAACGATTCCGGTTTGCCATCCGCGGATTGGAGGCGGCTGGCTATCATTTCTCCTGTAAGCATATCGCCAACAGTGCTGCGCTGGTTTCCTACCCTGAGCTGGAGATGGACATGGTGCGGATTGGGAACCTGATTTATGGGCAGGAGCCCCTGGCGGGTTCCCGGGAGGACTTGGCGGCGGTTCGGCCGGCTTTTCGCCTTTTTGGGCGCATCACGGCCGTAAGAGATATGAGCCCGGGGGAGACCGGGGGGTATGGTGCCGAATTTACTGCTCGGCGGCCGACGCGGGCTGCGGTGATTCCTGCTGGTTTCGGCGATGGATGGGGTGTTGAACCGCGCACCGCTGCGTATCGCAGGGGCATTCTTCTCAAGGAGATATTGCGAAAAGTGGCAGAGCGCCTGGGGCTGGATCGGCGCTTCTTCCGTGCTCCTAACGGTGCGGTTCAGATTGAGGATCAGGTGTGCCGCATACTCGGGCGCGTGGCCATGGGACAGGCCCTGGTGGACGTCTCCGACGTTGCCGGGGCGAAGCCGGGCACCGTTGCCTATCTGCACTGCCGTTCCCCCCTGATCAACCGTCGAGTGCCCAGGCTGTATGTCAAAGAAGGGGGTGCGGTTGGAATGCGGACGGTCTTTGGCCATGTCTCCGAGGATACTTCTGTCAATGAGGGAGACACTCTTGCTGAAGCCGAAGTGGCTGCCACTTTCCAGGATGATTCCCCCGGTGGAGCCCAGCGGCACTGATGCTTGGAGGGAGAGAAATCAGTGATGACCTATCGGATTCTGCAGGTTGATGCGTTCACGGATCAGGTTTTCGGGGGCAATCCTGCCGGGGTGGTTCCTGAAGCCGAGGGATTGCCCGACGACCAGATGCAGCAGGTCGCCCGGGAGATGAACGTCTCTGAGACAGCCTTCGTGATGGAGTACGAGGAGGACTGTTTTGACGTTCGTTTTTTCACACCCACCGAAGAGGTCGACCTGTGCGGCCATGCCACCATTGCGGCATTTTGGCTCCTGGCCCTGGAGCGCAGGGTGAAGAGAAGGGGCGATCGATCGACGGTCCACCAGCGTACCAGGGCAGGCCAGCTGCAAGTGGACATCCATTACCGGGGCGACCATCCGACGAGGGTGATGATGACCCAGGTTCCACCTCGATTCATGGGGGGTGGGGGATGGGGACCAGAGCTCGAGGACGCTCTGGGGCTGCTCGGCCGCGATGGATTCTCCCACATGCCCCTGCCCGAGGTGATCTCGACGGGACTGCCCGATCTCATTGTACCTTTTCCCAACCGCCAGAGTTTGTGGTCCCTTTCCCCTGACCTGCCGGCTCTGGCAGATTTCTGCCGAAAAAGAGGTATCATCAGCGTTCACTGCTTCACCCTCGATACCCTGAATGAGGGCAGCACGGCTCACTGTCGTGACTTTTCGCCCGCCGTAGGCGTCCCCGAGGAGGCTGCCACGGGAACCGCCAGCGGTGCCACTGCGGCCTACCTGGTCCGTCACGGGCTGGTGGACCCAGGGGGAGCCGATCTTGTTGCAATGACCCTGGAACAGGGGCACATCCTCGACCGGCCAAGCACCATTTATGCTGAGGCTGATATCGAAGAAGGGCAGCCCATCGGGATCCGGGTCGGTGGTGAAGCCCGAGTCGTCATCGACGGGGTCTTGCGGATTTGAAGTTGCGCGGGAGGTTTTTCCTTAACAACAACGAAGTCTACCCTTGAGGCACTCTGTGATGATCCGGCGATCATGCAGGGGAAGGCCTCTGTGTGAGGCGATGGGCTGTCGTGAGCTCGAACTCCAGCCTGGATCGGGTCTGGTGTGGCATCGACGGGTTTTCCCTGGTTTGAACTGCTTGTCATGGGGTCAGCATCCGGGCTGCGCGGATCCGCCTTCTTGCCTCTACACACCTGCAATACACGGTGAGAAAGGGATGATCATGCGAGGAATGGTTGCTGCTCCCCAAGCTTATGATGCCCACATCGGGGCGAAGATCCTACGAGAGGGAGTCAATGCCTTCGATCCGGCGGTGGCTGCAGCCTGCGTGAACGGTGATGTCGTCACCATGATCAATGCCAGCTTCGACCCAGGTATGGGCAGGGCCACAGCCGTGATGTTCCAGCAGGATGGTTCCTTTTCCGGAGGCTCTGACCCCAGGGGGGTAGCGGGGCTGGAGGTTGATTGACATGACAAGAGACGGGGGAGCCGACATGTCGCTTGTTCCCATAAGATGTCCAAAATGCAGCCGCTTCCTGGCCCATGTGATCCCGCGGGCACGGGTCATGTGTCCCCAATGCAAGGTGTGGATCAGGCCCGGGAGGCGGCTTGGTGTTGAGCAGTCCACGCTTCTCGTCGACCTTGTCAAGAGAAAATGACCATCTCCGCCCGTGGGAGCGGAGATGGCATGTGGGTCACCGGATTCGGTGATAAGTGAAGCGGTCTCCTGTGCTGAAGGGATGGTGGCGGTCAGCGAACCGTTCCTCCAGGGCCCCCTCTGCTGTTTCTCCCGTGCAGTGTCCCGGGCGGATCTGGGCCGGGTTGAGTTCGTGCAGTCCCTGCACCGTTGATTCCAGTCGGTTCTCGTCTGCCCCGATCAGATGCAGCCCCCCCACGAGTGTCGGTCTCTGTCCTGTATCGATGACGGTACGGGCGTGCAGCAGCGTATTCACGGCCCCTGCATGACTGCAACCTGTGATCACCACGGGACCCGCAGGCCCGATGTCGAACAGCATGGCCATATCATCGGGGTCATTGTCGGGGAGCAGGCAGCCGTCTTCGAGGGTGAACTGGCCCTCTCTCGGTTTTTCGAAGGGGGTTTTCCTGGGGATGGAGCCGCTCACCCAGACCCCGGGGAAGATCTGGGCCGGTTCCCGCAACAGGATCAGGCGGGAGGACGGGATTCGATCCCAGGTTTCGTGGCCAGGGCTGATCCGTTGCAGGCTATCTCTGGTCGTTACCGCCTCCCGGGTGATCTCAGGGTGGGCCACCACCATGAATTCGGCTTCATGGTAGTCGAGGACTGATGATAGTCCGCCCGTGTGATCGAGGTGACCGTGTGACAGAAACACGGCGTCGAGGTCCCCGGGGCTTACCTGCAGCGTTTCCAGGTTGTGTTGCAGCAGGTCGCCGCTCGCTCCGGTGTCAAAGAGGATCCGCCGGGATCTGCGATCCGTCCAGTGGCAGTCCAGAAGCAGGGCCAGGCCGTGTTCAGACCACAACGGGCTGCCGTGCCGTGTTCTATTGGTGATGATGACCGTGACATCCAATTGCTCCAGCTGGGGAAGGTTTGAATCAGGCAAAGTGCTCGCCTCCTTTTGGTGAACAGGTACGCCCTGGGAGCATAAAACCCTTCCGAAGAGAGCACTGTGCGTACAGGGGGTTGTTCCAGGTCCATTCCGGTACCTCCGAAGGAGCGCGGTCTGTCTGTGAAGGTGATATGCACTGAATTTGTGGGAGATGTGGATTGAGACGAGTACTCCAATTTGCGAGAGGAATGGTGCCGGTGGCAGAGATTCTTGTGACAGGATTTGAACCCTTTGGAGGCAGTGCAATCAACCCTTCAGGCGAGGCTGCCCGGGCCCTGGATGGCTCTGTGGTGAACGGGGACCGCGCCCTTGGTGTCGTCTTACCGGTCAGTTGGGCGGATTCTCATGGGGAGCTGTATCGCGCAATTGAAGACGTGAAGCCCGACGTGATTCTGTGCCTGGGACAGAGCGGTCGCGGGTTCATCGCCCTTGAGCGCATAGCGATCAACTGCTGTGAGGGCCCGGATAATGAGGGGGTGGAGGGCAGTGGTCGCCCGGCGATCTGTGGTGCGCCCGATGGCCTTTTCAGCCAGCTCCCACTGGGATGTCTCAAGGATGCAGTGAACAGGGCGGGCATCCCGGCCGAGATCTCCAACAGCGCGGGCACCTATCTGTGCAACTACGTGATGTACGGTTTGCTGCATTACCTGAGGGAGGCCGGTAGCGATACCCTGGCGGCGGGATTCGTGCATGTACCCTCGCTGCCGAGGCAAGTTGTGACAGGCAAGGGGCGTGGCAAACCCAGTATGAGCCAGGATCTGATCAACGAGGCAGTGCGGGTGATGCTGAGCACACTTGGTTAGTTTGCCAACACTCTCATTAAATTCCCTTGACAGTCCCCCCTGGGCGTTGTGGGTTGCACAGTTTGCAGCTATAATCAAGGTGCAAACAGAAAGACTATCTGACATGGAGTGGGGGGACATGCCGTGAGTCGCCACGTCATCGCAGTATCGTTAACAGCAGTCATGCTCATTGTCGTATTTGCCAGTGGCACTTCGTGGGCTGAAGGGCTCCCTGGTATTGCCACCTCATCTTTCAGCGATGTTCCAGGGGATCATCCAAATGCCCGCGACTTTGCCCTGTTGCAGATCCTGGGCATTTTCGAAGGGTACGGTGACGGCACGGTTCGCCCGGACCGTCCCCTGTGGCGTTCGGAGTTTGCCAAGGTGGCAGTGACCCTCCTCAACAAGCAGGACCAGGTTGAGGCCGTCAATGCACGGGACCACCCTGACTTCAGGGATGGGGATCAGATTGCGCCAGAGTGGTGGGGGTGGATCAACGTGGCCCATTCCCTGGGACTTCTCAGGGGCTATGAGGACAACACCTTTCGTCCTCGAGCCAATATTACCCTCGCCGAGGTGACCACGGTGCTCCTTCGGGCCACCGGATACGAGGATTTCCTGGATGATCTGAGTTATCCCCACGGATACGTTGCCATGGCAGAGCGGCTTGGCCTTACCCGTGGAGTGGACCTGGCGCCCTATCTGCCTGTGACCCGGGCGGAAATGGCGGCCATGGCTGTCAATGCCTTGGAGTTGAACCCGCCCGACTCAACGGGTTCCCCGGCTGATGATCGGCTGTCCGGTTACCGCCCCAGTTTGCTGGATCGTAGGGATGAGCGGATCGCGGGACTTGTTTCAGCTGTGAGCGAGGATGGGTTGAAGATAGACGGCAAGATCTACCCCCTTGGTCCTTCAATCTACCTTTTCGATGTGGATCAGCTGCAAGCTCTTCCGGGGCAGTGGGTCTCAGCCTACAAAAGACCGACCGGCGAAGTCGGCTACATTGAAACGGCGGCGGCACCGACCGAGTTCAGCGGGGTGCTGGGCGACATTGACGCCGTGAACATGCGCCTTCTGGTTGAGGGGCGTTGGATGAAATGGATCCCCGAGGATGCTGACCTGGAACAGACCCGGTGGGTGATCAACGGAAGGATGTTGTCCCAGGCCGATGCGCTGCGCAAGCTCTCGGCAGCTGCCGATGCGGTCGAGGTCAGGGTTTCCGCCAGGGAAGAATGGGCAGAGGAGATCGAGGCCCTCGTGTGGGATGTTCCCGAGGTGACGGTTGCAGGTGAAGCGGAGGAGACGCCCGGAGGATGGCTCCTTCCGATTGAGTACATGTCGCCCCGCCGCGAGGTGATCCGGCGAGAGATCTTGTTCGGTTTTCAGGTGCTGCCCGTCGCGCTGGACGGGGACGGGGAGATTGCGCGGGTTGATGACTTGCAGAAGGGCGACGTCATACGAGCGGCCACGGGCGGGGCCTTTGGGATGGCTTCTGATGATCCGGTCTCCGCCAGCAGGCTGTACCGGATCCAGGCCCGTCGCAATGTCGTGTCTGGCACCGTCGAGCAGGTGAGTGTTCTCCACGAGGAGGGTGATCTCCTTTTCATATTTGAGCTCGAAGATGGGACCGAGGTGAGGCTAAGGCGCGGCGGGTTCCTCGGCGCCGAGTTCGACATGAGCCTCAATGACCTTTACCACGCCAGCTGGGTCACCTTTGCCCTGGGCTTTGACGGATATGCTCGAAGAGCCCTCGAGGCGAGAGTAGAGGGCACGAAGTCCAAGTATGTGAAGCTCCTGACGGTTGAGCATGTGACCGAGGACGGTTACATCCGCGAATCGCTCCTCGTTGTGGACGAGGCGGGCGAGGCAGTAGCCTATCAACTGGCTTTTCCTGCCCTGTGGGCACTGTTTGTGGATGATTCGCTGGAGCTCAGGCGGGATCGACTGGTGCAGATCGAGGTGAATGATGCGGGCAGGTGCGAGGATGTACTTTCCTGGGTGGAAGAGGAGCCCCTTTCGGGCACCTTTGTGGTGGTCTTTGTGGACGCGGCCGAGAGTTTTGTGATGGTCCGTCGTACCTCTGCCTCTGTCCTGCACTCCTCTTCGGATCAACCAGACTCGGGTGAGGATGTCCTGGTGGCGGTGGATGCGGCCGTGTATACTTCCGATGGAAAATACGTCGGAGTGGAGTCGTTGAAGATCGGGCAGAAGGTGTGGATCTACAGGGATGATGCGGGCGATGTGGCTCATATTGAGGTTGAGGGACCGTAGGGTGGCGTTCTCAGAGCCGTGGAAGAATTACCAGATGTGAATGCGATTGTCAGTCAATACGTACCCGGTCGTACCTGCACGATACATCCCCTGTCCGGTGGGCACTTGTCCGAGGTGTACCGGGTGGATCTGTCCGACGGGCATCTCATCCTGCGGGTGAGGCCGGAGGTGTTCTGCAGGGAGCATCTTCAGGCAGACCACGCGCTTCTGGAGTACCTTTCGAGTCAAGGTTTCCCCTCACCATCCGTGGTATCCACCCCGGGTGGTGATCGGCATGTGGTGGCCCCCGATGGTCGCCTCTGCGAGATGCTGGAGTACATCCCCCATGATGGCACGCTGAGCGACGGCTTCCCCGTGCTGGATCAGGTGGCTTCTCTTCTTGGGCGGTTTCACCGTTTGACCCGACGGTATCCCCACGTGATTGGAAAACCGGACTACGTTGGACGCATCCCCATTACTCCCGAAAGCAAGTATTTCCGCGGCCCCCTGGACCGGGGAGCGCCTCGTTACGAGCGGGGAGCCGGCAGAGAGCTTCGGGCATCTGTGGAGCGTCTAAAGGCCAGGCTCAGCAACCTGCACTCGCTGTTGCCGGCTCTGGATCTTTCACGGCAGGTTGTCAACCACAATGATTTCTACGGAGACAATCTTCTGACTACGGGCTCTGAACTCGTGGGGGTAATTGACTTCGATTTTTGCCTGACCGGCTCATACCTCATCGACCTGGCCGAAGGTCTTTACGCGTCGATGATCTATCGTTCATCGGCGGATGAGTTCTGGGGCCTGGACCCAGGGAGCGGAATTGACTGGAGGGCGGGGAGAGCGTTTCTTCGGATTTATGAAGATGAATCAGGCCTGGTCGCTTCGAGGCCGCTGCTGGGATCGATGCTGGAGCTGAAGGTGATCAGCCTGGTGTTTTATCCGGGCTTTATCCTGGCAGAGAGCCCTGAGATGAGACTGGAGACGCTTCAGAGAGCCCAGCACACGGTTGAATTTCTCGGAGACCTTGCTCTGTAGTCACAACGGGCTACCACGTGGAACGAAGGTCGTCCGTCAACCTGTCCTGTTTCCTTCCCGCAGAGCAGTCTCAGAACCCTTCCCTGGGGAGTTTTCCCCTACAAGTGCAGCCGTGTGGTATCAGTGAGTGGGTGATCTGCCCCTGCCCATAGGAAGAGCCGGTGACACAAACCCCCCCAGGTTGATTCACTGTGATTATCCATACACACAGGTCAGGGTGCACAGTCTTGTCCAAGAGAGACTGGAAATGGATCCATGGGGTCCTCCTGTGCCTGATTGGGTGTGCGTGGCGTGCCTACGCAACGGCAAGACGTATTGGTGGGAATTTTACCCGGGGGCCATTGCCATACTAGATGTAACATGTAAGACTTCTGAAGGGGGAGGGATGCATGGATGAACGCCAACAGCTTCAGACGGCTTCCCAGACATATAGGGGTGATCCCGGACGGAAATCGGCGGTGGGCAGTAGACCGGGGCATGTCGAAGAAAGAGGGATATCGCTTTGGGGTGGATGCCGGATTCCAGATGTATCGGCTGTGCCGTGATCTTGGAGTCGACGAGCTGACCCTGTATGGGTTCACCCGGGACAATACCAAGCGACCGGTTGGCCAGCGCGAGGAGTTTCGCCGCGCATGCGTGGAAGCGGTCATGCGCCTGGCTGGGGAGGATGCCGCCCTCCAGGTGATTGGCGATCATCGCTCGCCGATGTTTCCCGAGGATCTGCGCGCATTTACCGAGCGCAAGGAATTCGGCAAAGCGGACATAAGGGTCAACTTCCTGGTCAATTACGATTGGGCCTGGGATCTTGGTCATGCATACCAAAGCGGAGATGGGTTTTCATCGGTCAGACGTGAGATCCCCCAGGAGATCGCCTCTGCCGACATTTCCCGGATGGATTTGATCATTCGTTGGGGAGGTAGAAGGAGGCTGAGCGGTTTCCTTCCGGTTCAGAGCGTTTATGCTGACATATACGTGCACGAAGCGATGTGGCCTGATTTCGAGCCACAGCATCTGTGGGAGGCTCTGACGTGGTACCAGGATCAGGACGTTACCCTGGGAGGATGAGACGGAAATGAGCCCGGCCGGGAGGCCGGGCGTCTGTTTCAGTGGGTTTTCCGGACACGAAGGGCCTGTTGTGCCTTGCTTATTTCCTCGGGCGTTGCCATCTCCGGCTTATACCATCCGCGACGGCTCATCTCTCGGTAAAGTGTTTCTGCTGCCTCGACCTCCTCCCGATGAATCTTGCTAAAGGCATTTCTGAGCCCGGAGCTTGAGCTTTCAAGGGTCGCCCTATTGTAACTGTCGCTGAGGAACTTCTGCCGATTCAGACAGTCGGTGACGATGATCTGATCTGTGGCGAGCTTGTCGGGCACCTTAGCCCCCCCTATTCCCTGGATTGATCTGGTTAACGAGCTGATCATAGTGGTTTTGATGGGTCTTCTGGATGCTCTCCAGGACCTGCTTCAGCTTTGGATCCTCGGTCTGGCCGATGTAATTTCCGTAGGTTTCGATCTCGAGTATCTCTCTTTGCAAAGCGTCCTGGAGTTCAAGCAGCTCGCGCCGGGTAAGATCATTCTGGCTCACGGCGAGTCACCTCCGTACAGAGTTTGGCCCTACATCTGTACTCTCTCCTTGGGTGTCGTGAGGAATGCATCGATCGTTCCCTATCGAGCGCCATTCTGCATACGCCGGGAGCCACTGGCTTTTTGGGCGTAAAGGTGAATTGCCAGGAGAGACACGGTTACGGCAGGGGGGTTTGGCCCCGCCTGCCCCCGTAGCCATGGTTTCCAGGATACCCTTTCCGATCCATCAGGTCGCTATTGCGCAAGAAGTAGACTGGCAGGAATATTGCTTGTGATTGTAGAAACATACAGCGACAGAGTACAATCGGTCGCACTGTTTTTGACCAGGCGATCGACATCGACACTGCGTCCCGAGGCACGAACCGAGCGAACAGGTGTGGAAGGGTTGATGATCCATATCCAATCTGTCCCCGGCTTCGTGCCTCGGGTTGCAGTGTGAAGACCGTTAGCCTGTGAGGAGGCATCCAAGACGTCAGGTTAATGAGTTTGCAGAACACAATGTTTTTGGAGGGGGTATGTGCTTTGCGTCTTAAGTCTGTATGGTTGAGCTTACTTGTTGTGATGATGCTCGCCGCGATGGTTTTCTTAGCTGCCTGCGGGCAGGAGGCTGAAGTCGAGGACCCGGACGAGCCCGAGACGCCTGCTGATCCCGTCGACGAGGCCGAGGAGGATGAGGGCCCCAAGGAGGGCGGCGTTCTCGTCATTGGCCTAGGAGCCGATACGGTATCGATGGACTACCATCTGATGAGTTGTTGGCCAAGCCGTCAGGCAATCCAGTACATGTACGATCCACTGTTGCGGCTCGATCAGGACGAGGAGCTGCAACCGATCCTGGCGACATCATGGGAGGCCGTCGATGACGGTCTCGCCTACGTCTTTCACCTTCGTGATGACGTAACCTTCCACGACGGCACCCGGTTTGATGCCGAGGCCGTCAAGTTCAACTTCGAGCGCATTTTGGATCCGGAAGTGGGTTCCCTTCACCTGTCTCGTTGGGACGAGCACATCGAGAGCATAGAGGTACTCGATGACTTCACGGTGAAGTTCAACCTCTTTGACATCTACGTCGATTTCCTCGAGCAGATGACCTGGAGCAGTGGAATCCTGAGCCCGACGGCCGTGGAGGCTGCCGGCGAGGATTTTGCCCGCAATCCGGTTGGAGCGGGGCCCTTCATGTTCAAGGAGTATGTGCCGGGGAGTCACATTGACTACGTCCGATTCGATGATTACTGGGGTGGGACTCCTTACCTGGATGGCCTCAAGGTCAGGATCATCCCCGAGGCCAGTACTCGGGTCATTGAGACCGAGGCAGGCAATTTGGACATGGTGTATGGTGTCGAGCCCAAGGATATCCCACGTCTCGAAGATGCCGGCGTGCTGATCGAGGACCGAGTCACCCCCAGTTACCAGATGGTGGCATTGAACCTGGCCGACGGTCCCACGGCAGAGCTCGAGGTGCGCAGGGCCATCGCCCGGGCCATCGACGTGCAGCTGATCATCGACGAGGTTCTCCTCGGTGCGGCTGAAGTGAGCCGGGCGGGCGTACCCAGCGCATCGCCCTTTTACCATGCTGACGTCCCCATGCCCGAGTTCGATGTCGCCGAGGCCGAACAGATTTTGGACGGGGCCGGCTGGGTCATGGGCGATGATGGGATCCGTCACAAGGATGGCGAGCCCCTGGAGATCATCATCCTGACCTCCGACTCAGAGCTCCGGGTCCTGTACAGCCAGATTATACAGGAGCAGCTGAACCGCATTGGCTTTGACGCCGAGATCGTGTCCCTGGAATGGGGTACGTACCTGGATGCAATCCGGGCAGGCGAGTACCATGTTTCGTGGTGGAGCCTGGGTGGGTTTGCCCACAGAATCGGAACCGGTACCGGCAACCTGCACTCGGACACCTACTGGAATGTCTCCCAGATCGCCCGGCAGCCTGCTCTGGCCGAGGTCTCCCAGCAGGTGGATGACATCATCGACACCGTCCTCGAGACCGTTGACTACAGCAAGCGAGTCGAGTTGATTGGCGAGTTCCAGCAGATCGCCTACGATCATCAGCTCAAGTTCTGGCTGTGGCACGGAATCAGTCACAATCCCGTTCAGCCGTGGGTGCAGGGGTACCACCTGTACAACTACAACATCTTCTGGCTGGAAGACGCCTGGCTGGATAAGTAGGTCTCTCGCGATTCGGGGAAGGGGTAGGTCATACCCCTTCCCCTCCTCGATGAGTTTTGTGTGAGGAGGTTTGATTGTGCAGACATTCATCGCCAAACGGCTCATGTTGGCAGTGCCCACGGTTCTCGCCGTGATGACCGTGGTGTTTTTCTCCCTCTATTTTGCTCCAGGAGATCCTGTCACAATGATGATTCCTCCTGACCTTGAGGGTGAAGCCCGGGAAGAGATGGTGGAACGACTCAGGGCCCAGATGGGCTTTGATCGCCCTCTCCACATTCAGTACCTGGCCTATCTCTCCAGGACTTTGCGGGGTGATCTCGGCCGGTCGATCCGGCACAGGACGCCCATTTCGGAAGACCTGGCTGGCCGGATTCCTGCCACCTTGCAGCTAGGTTTGTTCGCCATGATTATATCTGTGGTGTTGGGTGTTGGTTTTGGTATTGTCTCTGCTGTCAGGCGAGATACCATTGTGGACAATGCCACCATGGTGGGGGCCTTATTCGGTGTTTCAATCCCGAACTTCTTTTTTGGTTACGTCCTCATGCTCCTTTTCGGGTTGTACTGGAGAGTGCTTCCGCCTTCAGGGTTCGGAGGGTCGATCTTCAGCTGGGAGGGTCTGCGCTATGCGATCATGCCGGCGGTGACCCTGGGCACCAGTTCAGCAGCCGTTCTCGCCCGGTTCACACGTTCGAGCATGCTGGATGTGATCAACCAGGACTATGTACGCACTGCCCGGGCTAAGGGACTCTCACAACGGATCGTCATTTTTCGCCATGCCCTGAGAAATGCCCTGATTCCCGTAGTGACGCTGCTGGGGATGTCGGTTGGCGCCATGCTTAGTGGATCGGTCATTACGGAGTCCGTGTTTGCCTGGCCTGGAGTGGGCCGCTACATGATCGGTGCGATCAACAGCCGCGACTTCCCCGTGGTGCAGGCGACGGTGCTCCTGGTGGCGGTTGCCTTCGTGTCGGCGAATTTTGCTACCGATTTGACCTATGCAATCATTGATCCCCGCATTCGTTACGACTGATCGGCTGAGAGGGTGAGAATGTGTGTCAAGGCAGATGGAATCTACGAGTGACGGATTGTCCGCAGGAACCTCTGCTGAGGATCCTCAGGGCCTGACTTTTGGCCAGCGGTTCAAGATCCGCCTCAAGAAGAATCGCCTCGTCGCGGCTGCGCTTGTCTTTTTGCTGCTGGTGGTGATGATGGGACTAGGGGCGCCTTACCTGACTCCCTATGAGCCTCAGCACCAGAACCTTCTGCGGCGGTTGCAGTCACCTACCAGCGATCACTGGCTGGGTACTGATGAGATCGGTCGTGATGTCCTGACCAGAATTGCCTACGGTACGCGCGTGTCCTTGATGATCGGGTTGCTCGGTGCCTTCGGCGGCATGGTACTTGGGGTGACCCTTGGGGTTCTTGCCGGCTACTACGGGGGCAGGTTTGACAACCTTGTCATGCGGGTTGTGGATGTCATGATGGCTTTCCCGGGCATCTTGCTCGCCATTTTAATCGTGAGCATTCTCGGTCCGAACCTTTTCAACCTCATTGTGGCCCTCACAATCTGGGGCATACCGAGTTTTGCACGGATCAGTCGCGGAAGTGTCCTGTCGGTGAAGGAGATGGATTACGTAGAGGCAGCTCGCTCCCTTGGTGCTTCGGGTTGGAGGATCATTATCCGTCACCTGGTGATCAACTCTCTATCACCCATCATTGTTCTGACCACATTGTCAGTGGCCACAGCCATCCTGACTGCGGCCGGGATGGGTTTTCTGGGCCTGGGTGTTCAGCCGCCCACACCGGAATGGGGAGCCATGGCCAGTACGGCAAGACATCACGTTCGCGATGCGCCCCACCTCATCATCTTCCCGGGAATGGCGATATTTTTCACCGTGCTATCCATAAACGTGCTTGGTGATGCCCTACGTGATATTTTGGATCCCAGGCTCAAGGCCTAGGATGCGGGGACTGCTGGTAGATACTTTTGATATGATGTGTACAGGTGAAGGCTTGTCAGGTTGATTTGGGGTGGCATAGATGAGTGCACGGCAGATACTACTACTATGCACGGGGGTTGGGGCGGCTTTATGTCTGGTCCTGATGGGGATGACCATCGTGAGACATGCGGAGGGTGTTCAGACGGTCCAGGGGGTTAATCTCGTTCTCGCCGAGGTGAGGGTGACACCCGATGGCGACAATCCCGTGGAGGTGACCTTGCAGAGCGAGAGCACTTCAGGACACTACCACATTCACAGCATACGATTTGTTGTCCGCAGGGGCGAGGCGATCGTGGGGGCCCGTCCTGAGGTCTTTGTTACGGAAGAAGTGTCAGAGGCTCAGGCTGCGCTGCTGGAGATCCCGGTGGAGCCGGGATCGAGCTTCCAGGATGTGCAGTCCCTGGAGCGTCTCACCGATGTAGACCCCTCTGAGTGGGTGGTTTACGGATCAATGGTGGTGCAGCCGCTCAACAGTAGAGCAACTGTTGACAAGGAATTCAGGCTGCATGGAGTGGGGCGAAACTAATGCGAGAAAACCCAACGGGCTGGTTAGTGATCGTCTTTGTTGGCGTGATCCTCGGATTTCTTACCATGACGCAGTGGACTCCCTATAATGATTATGTGCCCTTTGCACTGTCTGAGTGGGTCCTGGTTGCGGGCTCTCTCCTGGGTGGTGTGATCGTGGTTCTATTGTTCGAGGAGGGTCCCAATCACGTGGTTGGGGCTGGCACCCTGCTTTTTATGGCCATCTTCTTCCCCGTTATGGCGGCGGTGATTACCGCCTATTTGCTCGGCACAACGGGTCTGATGGACGTCATTGTCTACGTAGCCCTGCAGAGAGGGTTGGGTCGGGGCATACAGCTTTTCATCTTTCTCTTCGCCGGTGTTGCCGTGGGCATGTTTGTCCGCATGCGCGTCCGGATCTGAGAGAAACCCGACGGTGTGAAGACGAGTCTATGTCCTGTCGAATCCAGGTCCAAGATGAAACTGGAGACAGGGTGACTCCACCGCGGCCGTGTTTCTTTGAACGGAAGATGTAGGGTGAGTCCGGCTACCCGGACTCACCGCTGGGATCAACCTCTGATATCCAGGTCCAGCTGCCAGCTTAGAAATGTCCAGATCCTGGCCTGTCCCTCCACCATCTTGTTTACCGGCTTGCCAACTCCGTGGCCCGCATCTTCCTCGACGAATAGAAGGACCGGTCGGTCCGAGCTGTCGCCTCGTTGGAGCAGGGCGGCCATCTTTCTGGCATGAAGGGGGTGAACGCGCGAGTCCGCTGTCGCCGTATACAGCAGCACCGGCGGATACTGTGTCTCCGGGTTGACGTTGTGATAGGGGGAGTAGGCGCGGAGCCACTCAAATTGCTCAGGGTCCTCGGCAGATCCGTATTCGGGGATCCATATAGAGGCGATGAGGAATCTGTGATACCGAATCATGTCCAGGAGGGGAACACCACAGGCGACGGCGCCGAACAGATCGGGACGCTGGGTCATCGCTGCTCCGACCAGTAGTCCGCCGTTGCTCCCACCGAGGATCCCCAGTTGCTCGGGGGTGGTGTAACGCTGATTTACCAGGTGCTCTGCAGCGGCGATGAAGTCGTCGAAGACGTTCTGCTTGTTGCCCAGCATCCCTGCGCGATGCCACTGTTCCCCGTATTCACTGCCACCACGAAGGTTTGCCACCGCAAAAACTCCACCGGCTTTCAACCAGGGTATTTGGGCTGCCAGGTAGGTGGGTGTGCGACTGGCGTTGAATCCGCCGTATCCGGTCAGAACCGTTGGGTTGGACTGTTCGAGGTCCGTCTTCCGGTGATGGATGATGGACATGGGGATCCGGGTCCCGTCCCCTGAGGTGTACATGACCTGGTGAACTTCATAGTCATCAGGATCGATTGCGCCGGAGCCGGCGCGGACTTCCCTCACGGCTCGATCTCGCATATTGAGTCGGTAGATTCCCGGGGGGCGGACGTAGGACTGTAGGGTGAAGAACAGGTCCTCATTCGCTCCCAAGGTGAGATCGGACACCGTGCCTGGGAAGGGAAGATCGACCTCCGTGAAATGGGATCCATCGAGCTCACATCGGTACATGCAGGAGGTTGCGTCTCGCAGACAGGTGATGGCCAGCTGGCCATCGGCGATCTTCATCTCCCTGAGGACCAGGTCTGGCTGCTCAGGGACAATGTCTTCCCAACACTCGGGGCGAGGGTCTGACAGGTCAACGGCCACGATGCGATACCGGGGCGCCCGGAAATTGGTGAGCAGGTACAGCACCCCTTCTGTGATCCTGCCGGTGAAGAGGGCGTCTTCGCCCGCAATGATGGGGACAAAACCCGCACCAGGATTGCTCCGATCCCGGACGTAAAGATCATTTCTGGATCGGGAGTAGCCGACGCTCACCACGAGGTGCTGACCGTCAGGGGAGAGGCTGACCTGGTACATTTCCTCTTTGGGCCTGCCCTCGCCGAAGATGACGGGATCCTGGGATGGATCTTGGCCCATCCGGTGATAGAAGACCCTTCGGTTGTAGAATGCCTCACCCTCCGGTACTTCGCCGGGAAGGGGGTACCGGGTGTAGAAGAAGGCGGAATTGTCGGGCTCCCAGGCTATGCTGGACATTCGGGCGCGCTCGATGCTGACCGGGAGGATTTTCCGGGTCTCTGTGTCGAGGATCTGTAGCGTACTCCATTCGTCGCCACTGCGGGAACAGCCGTAGGCGACGAGGCTGCCGTCCGGTGAGGGTTGCCACCAGTCCAGCGCTACGAGCCCTGCCTCGTCCCGTTCATTGGGATCCAGTAGGACCTGGTCTGTGCCTTCCCTCCTCATGCAGAGGCGGGGCTGGTCGGCTCCTTCGGGCCGGTGGGTGTAGAAGAGGGTCTCATTGCGGGCCTGGGGGGCACCGATCGCCTCGTAGGCTAGAACCCGGGTGAGTTCTTCGCGATAGGTATCATGGTAGGGAATCTGGCTCAACACGGTCTCCGTCCGGGAATTCTGTTTGTCGGTCCATTGCAGGGTCGCGGTGCTGTCTGAGTCTTCCAGCCAGCGGTAGGGGTCGGTGATGGTTTTGCCGTGCAGCACCTCAGTGACCTGCCGTTGAGGTGAATCGGGCGCGGGAGGGACGGTGACTCTGGGAGCATTCTTTGCTGACATCATCTCACCTCGCTTTTTATCTCATGCTTACCAATTTGGCCGTCTGGGCGATTAATCCTTTGGCCTGAACCAATCCGGTGAGGGAGCAGGGGAGGATGAAGCCATCATGTGGGGAAAACTGAAGCGTGGACTCATGAAGGGAGCGGTCAACGTGAAGTTTGACATGGTGTTGCGAGGTGGCTGGGTGGTCGATCCGGCCAACGGCTTTGAGGGGGCGGCGGACGTCGGCATTGCAGAGGGCTCAGTCGCCCGGGTAGCGCCCGAACTGGACCCCGGCAAGTCTGCTGTGGTACATGATGTGAGCGGTCTGGTTGTAATGCCCGGTGTCATCGACATGCACGTGCATACATCACGGCGTCACAAGGGATACAATGCCCACCGGATGATGGCAAGGGCAGGTGTCGTCACCGCCCTGGACATGGGTGGACCGTTGGATGAATTCCTGGAGTTCAGCAAGCACAACTCTGCGGGTCTGAACATGGCAGGTTTGCAGCAGGTGCGGCCGGGACACACCGTTGCCGGTGACGATCCCGGAGAGGGGGAGATCCGTGATCTGCTGGAGCAATCGATACAGGAGGGGGCCATCGGGCTGAAACTGCTGGGCGGTCATTACCCCATGACGCCCGAGGCGACCCGGAGGGTAATCGAGGTCTGCAACGAGCAACGGAGCTATGTGGCCTTTCACTCGGGGACGACTCGCACGCCTGGAGACCTGGAGGGTTTCGTTGAGAGCGTTGAACTGGCAGGTGAACTCCGTCTTCATATTCCCCACATAAACAGCTATTGCCGGGGCGTCCACGGCAGTCCCCTTGCCGAGACCGCCGAGGCCCTGTCGATGCTGCAGGGCCGTCCGAACTTGTTCACAGAATCGTATCTGGCGACCATAAACGGGACCAGCGGACGGTGTATTGAAGGGGTTCCGGAGAGCCAGGCCACCCAGCGGTGCCTGATGGAGCGGGGATATGAGCCCACCGCCGGCGGGCTGCAGGAGGCCATCCGGGATGGCTACGCCAGGGTGACGAGGGAATACGGCGCCGAGAACGTCAACGTGACCGGCGAGGAAGCCGTTGAGGCCTGGCTGGCAGAAGATACCTATGTTTCGGTAAATTTCCCCGTCAATTCAGCCGTGAGCCGGTTCCTGTGTGCCGTGAGTCGGGATGAGAGTGAACGGTTCATTGTCGATGCCATTTCAACCGATGGCGGAGGACACCCAAGAAACGTTGCGGTGGAACATGGGTTGGCCCTGGTTCGGGCAGAGGGACTCACGCTTTCAGAACTCGTTCAGAAGATCTCCTGGGCACCGGCGACGATCCTTGGGCTGCCCTCCAAGGGGCACCTCGGGGTCGGTGCGGATGCGGACCTGACCGTGGTTGATCTGGAGCGGTGTGGGGCGGTGATGAGTTTCAATGCCGGGGAGATGATCATGTACAGGGGTGCGGTGACGGGCACCGGTACGACGATCATCACCAGCGAGGCGGGGGAGCGGGCTCTGCGGAGACGGGGCCTTGACGCTTATGTTGCCCGGCTGGAGGATGGGATCTTCTATGGAAAAGACCGACCGTTTTAGCCATTATTTTGAGGACGCCTGTGAGGTGAAGCGGGAGGGCCCGTGCAGAGTAGCCCTCCCGGGGCGTCCGACTCATCACGCTTCTTCTTCGGCGCGGGTGATGATTCGCGAACCGAAGCTGACTGCCCTGATTGCCGGGATGTAGCGCACCGGTATTTCCATGCCCTTGACCTTGAAGACCACCATGTCCTCGGCAGTGGGACGTCCGATGTAGGTCTTTCCTTCCATGTCGGCAAAGAGCCGATCATCTGCGGTGTACACCGTCACGTTCGCGCCCTCACCCGAGCTGTAGGTGCCGACAAACCGCGCCACCTGATCGGAGGTGGCATCGAAGTCGGGGAATGCGTTGCGGGGAGTGCCGGGGGGCAGGCGCTTGAGAGCGTTGATGATCCCCAGGGATACCGCTCCCGAGGGTGCACCCGACAGGTTTGACAGGGCGACGGCTGTAATCCCATCCTCCACAGATAGCAGTACATCGGCCGATACCCCCTTTATGCCTCCGCTGTGTCCCACTAAGGTGATGCCGTGATAGTCGGATTTCACGAGGAGCCCGTAGCCGTAGAATTGGCCGGGTGAGGCTTCGACGTGGGGTTTCATCATCTCCTGAACGCTCGCCTTGGAGAGGATTCGTTCACCGTTGACGAGGCCGTGGCAGCGGTAGAGCTCCAGGTACCGCAGGAGATCTGTCACATTGGACATCAAGCGCCCCGCGGATTCCATTGAGGGGAACTCCCACCATCCCGGCGCATGGTACGCGATTTCCTTGCCGTTACATTCCCTGGAAGCGTACAGCTCGGTTACCTCTTCAAAGGATTTGAGGTCCCCGGTGTTCAGGGTGGTGCAGGTCATTTTCATGGGCTCCAGCAGGTGCTTCTTAAGGTAGGCTTCATAGGATAGGCCGCTCGCCCTCTCCAGGATTGCACCAAGTAGGGCGTAGCCATCGTTGGAATAGCTGAAGTACTCACCAGGCGATCCAAGGGGTCTGAAATCCAATTCGGCGATGAGATCGACCAATTCCTCAACGGTGTCTATTGGCTCCAGATCGGGCATCTTCAGCGAGAAATCTCCCGTGCTGGGATCATCCTTCATGCTGCGGGCCATCGCATTGAAAAGGGATTGAAGGGGTGGAAGCCCACTGGTGTGGGTCATCAGGTGGCGTATGGTGATGTCCTCAGCCGATGCATCTGCAGGAAGCCTGAACTCGGGGAGCCACTTGACCAGGGGATCTTCAACCGAGAGCAGTCCCCGTTCCTGCATCTGCAGGATCGCGACACAGGTGAAGGATTTGGTGATCGATCCGATTCCATAGACGGTGTCGGGTCCCGTGGGGAGCCCCTTCTCCACATCCCGATGACCGATGCCACCCGTGTGCACGGTCTCGCCGTCTACTGCAGCTCCGTAGGCAAGGCCGGGGATCTGGTGCATGGATGCGATCTCTTTCGCGTGGGTCTCAAAGGCCTTGATCCAGGCATCTTTGCTCATGGGCGTTCCTCTTCCAGGGTTGCAGGAGCGTGTTGTTCCTGTTCAACCAGGGCGATGATCTCCTCCTTGGTGAGCCCGTCCAGCCCGAGGGTTTCCAGGGTCCTGCCCGTCTCCCAGTAGTTCTCACCGCAGATCTGTGACCCCAGGTTCACGAAGGAGTCGATCAGGGGGGTGGGCACTCCAAGCCGGTCCCCCAGCTGGGACATTGGAACCAGGCCGAACGGCAGGTCCTCGGTGATGTAGCGGTCGTGGATGGTCTTGGGTCCGACGATTCGCCCGATAATGCCGTGGGTGTCAAAGGGCGCCTCGAAGGATACGCCCATGATGCTGGTGTTTGTGCGGAAGTCCCGGTCCTCGTACTGAAACACTTCGATGTCCAGCGCGTCAGCGAGGGCTGAGGTCTCCTCGAACACTCCTCGTATTACGCGGGCAACGGCCTCGGTTATGCCCTCACCATACATGCGGAAGTCACCGCCAGAGTATTGAATTCTGCCAGTGTTGAGGATGGATCCGGGAGGGTGGCAGATGGGATTGGGATTGGCCACGGCTGCTGCGATGACGTTCTGCATGGGGGTCAGTTCCGGATACATCTCCTCCAGGTCGCTGATCAGCTGGGCAGTCCTCGTAGCCGGTAGGGCTGCAATGCCCACCCTTGGCGAGGTGAGCAGTAGATCGACCACGCCTGGTTCGCTGATTCGGGTTCCGTAGGGTATGGTGTGGGTTTCAGCGATGGTTATGTTCAGTTCGGGGCGCGCATCTTTGATCTGTTTAGCGAGGCGGAGGGATCCGAAATCCCCGGCCCAGACGATGACGGTCTGTCCGGCTCTCAGATGAGGGATCATCGTTGCAAAAAAGAGCTCATGTCCGAGGGCGGGGATGACCACATTCACGAGGTCCACGTCCGAGAGGGCCACCTGGATATCCGTGGTCGCCTCACACAGCCTGCCGGTCCCCTCCTTTTTGAGTCCCCTCAGGGTGATCTCCCCGGTGCAGAGGACCCTTGAGATGTTCGGATTTTCTGCGAACTGGGGATGTTCATAGATCTTCACGTCGTGCCCGTGTAGCGACAGGTCTGCCGCCATGCATTGGGCTCCGTTGCCGCCTCCCAGGACGGCGATAGGTCTGTTGAGCATAGCAAATCTCCTCCCTTGACTTAATGCATACACGTGCGGTTGCTCAGGTGATTCGACTCAGTTCTACGCCTGGGGGTTTGGTTCCTGCCATGACAGGTCCAGGTGCCAGAGGCGCACGGCGTTCTCCGCCATAACCATGTTACGGATCCTGGGATGCAGCTCGAGAGTCTCGTACTTGAAGAGCTCTACCCGGGGATCACCAAAGGGCACATCGGTTCCAAACAGGACCCTTTCGGGGCCCACGGTCTCAATGATTAGCTGGATGATCTGTGGATGGGCGATGGTGGAGGTCTCCATGTACACGTTCGGGCAGTGCCCAGCCACCCACAGTCCCTCCTGGTAGGCTCGTTGTCCACAATGGCCCATGATGAAGGTTGCCTGGGGGTGTCGTTTGAGAAGGTCGAAAAGCATATAGGGCCGACATGGGGGATCGTCTCCGGTGTGGATGAGAATGGGCCAGTCGTGTCCCTGGGCGATTTCCACGAGCGGGTCCATTTTTTCGAAATCGTCGATGTACGTTCTGTCGCTTCTGGGGTGGATCTTCAGTCCGCGAAAGCCGTCACGAGCCAGGGCGTTTTCAACATCATCGAGGGTCTGGTGTTCGAGGTAGGGATCGACCCGGAAGAGCCCGGTGAATCGGCCTGGCTGCGCCATAAATGCCCTTCGGACCGTCTCGTTAGCCGGGTTGTAGTCTCCATAGCGATCGAATAGCGGAAAGATCACTGCGTGGTCAATGCCATCGCGGTCCATTATGGCGAGAAAATCATCCAGTTCCACGCCGGCAAAGGGGGTCTCATCGTCGTCTGTCCGGCGCCTTCCCAGGTGGTTGTGGGAATCAACAATCATAGGCTTGCCTCCAGTTCCGGTGTTAACTCATCTTTCGCAATGGGCTGACCAATTCCTCTCATTGGACAATCCCGGTTCAGATAGAATGGCGCTGGCACCAAGACCCATGGGGATGAACGCAAGCCATTACGGCCGCGCAAGGGAAGATGGACTCATCGCCCATCGCGGCGAGGCCGGTCCGTGATGGGGCGGAGGCGGTCCGTTCCATGTACCTGCAGAGGGTCCGGTCAGATCGGCATGCCCACCTCCGGGTTCTGCGCCACCAGCTTATTGATGGGGTGACGGTGCTTCACGCCGTTGGGGTGTTCGTCCTCCTTGATGTAGGACTCGAAGGAAACCACGTTCCATCCCGCGTACAGTTCCGCCAGCTCGCCCTCGCGGAACAGCCCCTTCACATGGGGGATGAGATCGGCCGGAGTAGGCAGCGTGTCCACAAACACCGCCACCACGTTGACACCTCCCGGGACAGTGTATTCCTTCACACGGTGGATCAGGCGCTGCCAGTCATCCCGCGGCAGCAGATGGAACACTCCGTGCGATATGATCAGGTCATACGGTCGGGAGAACTCGAAATCTCTCATGTCCTCCACCCAAGCGTTTACGTTGATCTCCATGCGCTCAGCGGTCGCCAGCAGCTTGTCGATACCTTGCTCGGAGATGTCAAATGCGTCGACTGTGAAGCCAGCTCCCGCGAGAAAGAGCGCATTCCGGCCCTCGCCGCAGCCCATGTCCAGGACGCGTCCTTCACCGAGAAGAGTCTCGGCTAGTTCGATGATCTCCTGGCTTACCAGGCCAAAGGTGCGACTCGTTTGATCACGGTAGGTATCTTCCCAATACGGTCTCTCCATGTTCATCCTCCCACCCGTGTACCGCGGACCGAACTCCACGGGACAGTTCAGCCAGGGCTCGATCGCCGTTTCCACACATTATGCCATCCCTGAAACGGCCATCATCAGCCTGCCCCAAGGGATGTGCGAATGACCCCAAACGACTTCGTACTGATCAGCAAGCCACCTTCCAAAGACATCACTGATGAGTACACAGTGAAGGACCCACAACTACAAGGAACAGACCATCGTGGAGCGGCACTTTTCTTTCATCAAGTACCCAACAGTCATCGGTCCTGTCTAGGTGAAAAAGCCCCAGAGGATCGAGACGTCGACGTACGATGTGCGCACCATTCGGTACTGATATAACTATTTCTTTTCAATTCACATAATCCCTGTACAGGTAGCTGGTGCAGAAGGAGACGGCAGGCGAAAAACCGTGTTTGACGTTATAATAGGATATAGGGAATATTTCATATCCTTTTTAGATGCTCGTTAAGACGAGAACGGGGGTGGATATCATGGAAGAACGTCTCGACTGGTTTAAGATCCTGAAGATCGTGGCCCTTTTCCTGGTGGCCCTGTTCTTAATCGGCTTTCTATATCGAGTTCGTGCTGCGGTCACTCCCTTCGTGATCGCCATTACTATTGCCTACGTCTTGAACCCGGTAGTTGACTTCGGCGAGAGAAGGCGGATGTCCCGCATCCAGGCGATTGCTGTAACCTACGTCGCCCTACTCATTATCGTCACCATCATCTCCCTTTTCATCGTTCCTGGAATTGTGGCCGAGATCAATCGCCTCGTGGAGAATGTTCCCCAGTACGTGGAACAGACCCAGAAGACCATATCGCAGCTTGAACGATTTTATGAGGCCACGGCCATGCCTACCATGGTGCGGGATGCCATTAACCAGGCTCTGGACAAATACCTGGAGAACCTGGAGGAACGCCTGGACATTGATGCATCTCTGACAGCCTTGATGGCGGGCCTGGGAGGATTTTTCGGAGGGGTATTTAACCTCGTGCTTGGTTCGGTCCTGGCTGTGTACTTGTTGAAGGACTCGCATCGTTTCTACGATCAATTTAGAAACTCGCTCCCCGTGGCATACCGGCGACCCCTTATGGAATTCCTGGCCGATGTGAACCGCGTCCTTTCGGGTTTCATCCACGGACGGCTGATTGTCTCTTTCGTTGTGGGTGTGGTGGCTACCGTTGTCCTTGCCCTTCTGGGCGTACGTTTCTACCTGGTTCTGGGACTCTTTGCGGGCCTGACGAATCTCATACCTTACTTCGGCCCCTTCATCGGGAGCATTCCTGCTATCATCCTGGCAGCCATGGAGTCCTGGGGGCTCACCTTGCGTGTGATGATAACCTATCTCTTGATTCAGCAGGTGGACGGGTTTGTCCTGACGCCGCGAATCCTCTCCAATCGTACGGGCCTGCACCCGCTCGGAGTGGTGTTCGCGATTCTCGCCGGCGCAGCGCTCTTTGGTTTCTGGGGCCTCTTCCTCGGTGTGCCCGTGGCGGCGATCATCAAAGTGTGCCTTGACCATTTGTTCCGGTGGATTGCGGCCGGAGACTCAGCCTGAGTCCATTTCGGGATCAGCATGGGACCAGCACCGCGGCAGCCGGTCGTAAGTGCGAACAAGGGTTCTCGGAAGTAGAGCTGGGAGGGCGGTTTCTGGTCGTGCGCTGGTGTGGGCGGTCCCTGGCCTGTGGCAAGGGTTTGACTGTGGCAACCGTACCAGCCTGTGCCTACGCCAGGCCGGGAAGCAGCCAGATCAGCAGAAAGGACGTCAGGTTGAATCCCACATGGGCGGCAATCGGGGGCCAGATGCTCTCGGTGGCCTCATACAGCAGCACAAGCAATATGCCCAGGGCGAAGATTGCGGGAAAAAGCATGGCTGAACCGTGCAACAGCGTCCACACTGCAGTGCTGATCACCGCTGCTCCCGCTAGTCCGAAGTGCCGCCCCAGGGCGCGGTAAAGGATGCCCCGGTAAAAGAGTTCTTCGGCGACGGGCACAAGGAACACGGCGGACAGCACGATGATGGCCTGCTGGATGGGGGACAGGGGGCTGTCGGCTAGCAGTAGGGGATTGTTCGTGACTTCGGTCCATGCGCCCACGAGCGCCTGGATCATCACCACCGCCACGGAGACGATGCGCAGGAAGATGCCCCAGACAATGGCGTATTCTAACAGCCTTCTTCCGCTGATGTTCATCGGGAGGATGCTGGCGGGGGATCTTCCCCGGAAGGGATTGACCAGCCAGATAACAGCCAGCACTGCGGCCGGCTGTGCAAGGATGAATACTGCAAGGGGTACGTCGACCTGGGTGGAGGTATGAATCCACGCTAGAACCAGTGACGGCAGGAGCTCACCCGCTAGAAACACCAGGATCACGGAACCGAGGGGCCAGGCGTTCTGTGAATACAGCACACGTCCTGACAGGTCAACCCCCTCAGGGCCGAAGAGGGTTCGCTGCAGGTTGTCAAAGAGTCGTCTGCCGAGTCTCAAAGCTAGAACCTCCCCCTGAAGACGCATAGGCTCTCCTCTTGCTGACAGCTGTTGAGGCAGCTGTTGTGTGACCACATTACAACCGTCATGATACAGGTTAGGCAAGACGGGAGGCAATGCCGAGGACTTAGTGGGCCAGCACTCAGGATCTGCCGATCCGCAGGATGCGCGATGTTTGTGGGAGTTTACGTGATGGATTTTAAGGCTGGATCCTAACGGGATGAGACGCTTCGCTTAAATGCACAGGTGACCAGGTGCCGTCGCTGGGCCTTAGCCGGTCCATGAGTCCACTTGTGCTTCCTCAGTAGCCTCACCCCGCTCGCAGATCTCCTCATTATTGCCTTGTCCGGTTCCTGTCTTCACTGGGACACCTGTACCTGCGCATAGAGGGAAACGGGTGTTAGTGGGGAATTATAGCAACAGGTGGCCGGGGTGGGATGGGCGAGAATCTTGTGTATGCAGGGCCACATCTTGCCTCATACGCTCTGCCATTGACCGGGGATTTTGATGCGGCCGGGTACGTCAACACATCTTTTTGGGTGTGTCCGTTTATTCCCCCTGGCCTGTCTTGACGCAGACTGGGAATCTGCCTCTGGTGCGGATGATGTGGCCCCCACGTGTCTGTATCGGCTGGAATTACCCTGGTGCGGTCGGGCGTTTATCGGAAGAGCCAGAGATAGGGAACCGGTGTGGTACAGCCCATGGGAACAACAGGGTTTCACCTTTCATACTATCTAGTATTGTGTTCCGTAAACGCTCGGGTGTTTGCGGGGAGGAACGAGAAAGGCTGTGTCATTCATTTCTGGATCGCCCAGTAGTCAGATTTGCTGGAGATGGATGCGTTCTGACGGCTGCAGAGTCTTCAGGGTATGAGCAAGTGGCCTATGAGATGACGGTCTGCAAAGGGAGGCGTAGATGTTGTCGCAGATTCAACACGATGAGATGGGGAGTTCCGGTCGGCTGCAGGTGGTGGATCGCGCTGGCAGGAGAACCCTTTTCCTGGGGAGTATGGCCCAGACCACAATTGACCTCAAGGACCCGGACCGCCTGGTAGGCAGGTACATATCTTACCTGCATCTTGGTATGGTCTTTCGCCCCGACAGTAAGAAAGTGTTGTTCCTGGGCCTCGGCGGAGGTGCAGCTATCCGGTCCTTTCACAGCAGCTACCCCGAGATGAACATCACGGCCGTGGACATCGATCCCAACGTGGTGGAGGTGGCCAGGAAGTATTTTTTCTTGGAGGAAGATAAAAGACTGTCCGTTGTCGTGGACGATGCCCGCCATTTTCTTGCCGTGAACGAGGAACCCTGTGATCAGATCATTCTGGATGTGTACAACCAGGATGGTTATCCGGCGCGGATGTATACGCGCGAGTGCTTTCGACTCATGGCCGACCGGCTTCGCGCCAGTTTGCAGGGGGGCACCGTACATCCTGGAGCCCTTGTCATAAATGTTGTGGGTTGGGTGCGTGGACAGAGAAGTCGTACCCTCAGAGTGATCATGAGGACCCTTCAGTCGGTCTTCCCCTCGGTTTACCTCTTTGAGGTTCAGCAGCCGTTACTCGGAAGGTTCCTGGGAAGTGGCGGCAACAACTTCATCCTGGTAGCAACCGAGGGTACCCGCGAGATGAGTCTGAAGCTCCTCCGCCATCGGGCGGAGAAGGCCGTAGAGGAGACAGGGTCGCCGGTGAATTTGCGGAAATTGGTCACCAGTAGGCAGGAACTGCCCCCCGTGGACAATGTCCCACTGCTCACCGATACGAGGGTGAAGCGAGGAGAGATCCACCTCACCGTGTGAAGGGTCGGCAGTTGCTGTCTGGAGTTATCGTAGGTTGCGGCAAGTCGGCGCCATTTGACCGAGTCGATGACCAAGCTGCGCATGACTGGCCTCGCAGCTCAGGTAATGGTTCGTTTCACGATCCCGCATCAACTTGAGGTATTTTCCATGAGAAAGGATCTGCAGCCAACCCATGGCACTTTCAGGGGGCCATGCAGGTAGATTTCCAGTTCCAAGCCCTCTCTTAAAGATCTATATCCTGCCTGGATTCACCGAATTACCTGCCCTTAGGTTGGTGGGCACTGCACATAGAGGCAGAAATATTCACTAGCTACGGCGGCATAGTCGACCCTTGTGAATATCGTGTCATGGCATTACACTTGTGACCGCCTTACCCTGATGTTATCATATCAAGAGGTGTAATTGGGGAATGTATTGGACTCGATTTCTGCGGATTTATCGTCCTGTAGAGCTGATCATGTGGAGGTGAGAGAACGAGTGCCACGTTACACGTTTCGAGGCGGAGTACATCCGCCCGAGTTCAAAGATCTCGCCTGTTCGCGTCCGGTGGAAACACTGCCCGCTCCGGCGCGAGTTGTTATACCTATGGTGCAGCATATGGGTGCGCCTTGCGAGGCGACCGTCAGGAAAGGCGATGCCGTTGCCATGGGTCAGGTGATTGGCGATACAGAAGCTTTCGTCAGTGCGCCCATTCACGCCAGTGTATCAGGTGTTGTGGAGGCTGTGGGCCAGTGTACGCTGGCGGATGGCCGAAAGGTTCCGGCCGTGATCGTTGAGTCCGACGGCGAGGATCGTCTGAGTGAAGACATCGCACCGGCCGGGGATCTGGCAGAACTCACGTCGGATGACATTAGACATTTAGTGCGGAAGGCGGGAATCGTGGGTATGGGTGGGGCAGCATTCCCAGCTCACGTCAAGTATTCACCACCTCCCGATGGTAACGTAGATACCATTATCCTGAATGGTTGCGAGTGTGAGCCCTTTCTAACCTGTGATCACCGGGTGATGATCGAGGAGGCGGAGGAGATTGTCTTCGGGCTCGAGGTCATCATGAAGGCCTGCGATGCTGAGCGCGGTGTGATTGGGGTGGAGGACAACAAACCCGATGCAGCCGAGGCATTGCGACAGGCCATTGGGGATCGACCCTACGAGGTCGTGAGCCTGCAGACCAAGTACCCTGAAGGGGCAGAGAAGCAGCTGATCAGCGCCATAACGGATCGTGAAGTGCCGTCCGGAGGTCTACCCCTGCACATAGGAGTCGTCGTTAACAATGTTTCAACAGCTGTGGCCATTTCCAGGGCTTTCAAGACCGGGGTCCCCCTCATTGAGCGAGTCGTAACCGTCAGCGGAGATGTGGTTGCCCAGCCCAAGAACTTGAGGGTGAGACTGGGCACTTCCATCGAGGTGTTGTTGGAGGCCTGTGGCGGTTTCACCAAGGCTCCGGCCAGACTGATATCTGGTGGCCCAATGATGGGACTGGCGATCTATGATCTCGATATGCCAGTGACAAAGGGAACGTCTGGAGTGATTGCTCTCAGTGAGGGGATTGCTCCTGTCCTCAACGAGGAGCCCTGCATCAGGTGCGGTCGTTGTGTGGAGGCATGTCCGGCTTTTCTGATGCCTCTTTACCTGGCGACTTATCCGGATGAGTCTGCGATGGAGTTCCGGCCGCTGGATTGTATAGAGTGCGGTGCCTGTTCATACATCTGTCCTGCGAACAGACACCTGCTACAGCGGATCCGGTTGGCCAAAGCGGAGGCAGCGGCGAGACAGCGAGGGGAGTCGTGACCCCGGCGGAATTGGAGGAATGACCGTGAGCATCAAGGATGATCTACAGACATCGGAATTGACGTTAGCTTCATCACCTCACCTACATACGGACGTCACAGTGCGAAGGATCATGTCCGATGTGGTCATTGCCCTACTCCCGGCCGCTGCGGCCGGTGTGTATTTTTTCGGACTTGATGCAGTGTTTGTCATCGCCAGCGCCGTGCTCGGTGCCACAGGCGCTGAGGCCCTTGTTGCCAGGATCCGGGGCAGGGCGATTCCACTGTATGATGGAAGCGCCCTGGTCACTGGCCTTTTACTGGCCCTCACCCTTCCCCCGGGGGTTCCGCTGTGGATGCCTCTCACCGGAGGTGCCTTCGGCATCATCGTCGGAAAATCCCTCTTCGGGGGATTGGGTTTGAACGTTTTCAATCCTGCTCTCGTAGGCCGCGTTTTTCTTGTGGCTTCATTTCCTGTTTCCATGACGTCATGGCGCTGGCCTGTTGCCTCCGGAGAATGGATGACCAGTGGCTTCGATGCTCTGTCTACCGCCACACCCCTTGATCTGATGCGCCTACAGGGAGTGGCCACTCCCCTGGGAGATCTATTTGTCGGACGGGTTGCCGGTTGCGTGGGAGAGACGTCTGTTCTCGCCCTATTGGTCGGTGCCGCCTATCTTCTGGCCAGGGGAGTGATTGACTGGCGAATTCCCATTTCATACATAGCTACAGTCATGAGTCTCGCCGGCATCATGGGTTTTGACCCGACTTTCCATCTGTTTGCTGGAGGCCTGATCCTGGGTGCTTTCTACATGGCAACGGATTATGTTTCTGGTCCCATCACGCCCAAGGGCAAACTGGTCTTCGGGGCGGGGTGCGGTGTCATGACCATGTTGATTCGGGGATACGGGGGCTTTCCGGAGGGCGTGACCTACGCGATCTTGCTGATGAACGCGACGGTGCCGTTGATTGAGCGATACACCTTTCCGAGAATCTTCGGATTGAAGAAAATGGAGGTGTGACCCCGTGCGCAATGTGGTTTACCTCGGAGTAGTTCTGATGCTTATATGCTCCGTTAGTGCCGGTGCCCTGGCGGCTACCAACAGGGTGACCCATCCCCTGATTGAGGATTACAGGGCTGCCACCCGTGCTGCAGCGATGGCGGAGGTCTTGCCTGGAGCCAGTACCTTTGAGGAGGTCACGGGCGAGTTTGAGGGTCTTTTGGCCAGATATCCCGATGTGAATGAGGTCAGTATTGGGCAGGCTGGCGCTGCAGGTCCCGTTGGTCACGTGTTCTCGGTCTCTCCGACGGGATATGTGGCCGATATTGTGATGCTGGTGGGCGTTTCCGATGACCAGATCCTTGGCATACAGATTTTGCGGCAGACGGAGACTCCCGGCCTCGGAGCGTTGGTTGCCGGTCATCGCTTCCTGGATCAGTTTGAGAGGCTGCCTACTGGCGAGCCTGTGGCTCTGACCCGTGACGGGGGAAAGGTTGATGCCGTGGCAGGAGCGACGGTATCGTCCAGGGCTGTGGTCGGCGGCGTGGAACAGGCGAGGAAACTGCACGCCGAAATCAGGGGAGAGAGGTGAGAGCGGTGGACCGACTGTGGCGAGATTTTTCCCGAGGAATACTCAAAGAAAATGCTATACTGCGGCTGGTGTTGGGCATGTGTCCCGCACTAGCGGTGACCACCGCGGCAGTATACGGGTTGGGCATGGGGCTGGCTAGTACCGTCGTTCTGGTCATGTCAAACTTCTTCATTGCTGTGCTGCGAAACCTGATACCGCAGAAAATCAGGATCCCCTGTTTCATCGTGGTGATCGCCAGCTTTGTCACCATCGTTGATCTTTACATGGAAGCCTATGTGCCGGATCTGCACCGGGCACTGGGCATCTTTATACCCCTGATTGTCGTGAATTGCCTCATACTTGGGCGCGCCGAGGCCTTTGCTTCGCGCAACCCGGTTGTCAATTCCGTGGCGGATGGTCTGGGCATGGGACTCGGTTTCACCCTCGGCCTGACATTATTGGGCTCGATCCGGGAGATCTTGGGCGCCGGGACGCTGTTTGGCTTAGGGGTCATGGGGTCTACTTTTCAGCCAGCCCTGATCATGATTCTGCCGCCGGGGGCTTTTCTGACCATGGGCTTGTTGATTGGATTTATGAATTGGTGGGACGCGAGGCAGCAGAAGATCACAGGCGTGGCGCGGAACGGGGTGGCGACCGATGGCGGAACTCATCATCATATTCATTAGTGCCGCGCTGATCAATAACGTGGTCCTGATCCGTTTTCTCGGGATTTGCCCCTACCTGGGGGTGTCCAAGACCCTGTCGATGGCCAAGGGCATGGGGGCCGCGGTGGTCTTCGTCATGACCATTTCATCGGTGGTCACCTGGCTTTTGCAGCACTATGTGTTGATTCCTCAGGGCATTGAGTACCTGCAGACCGTCGCCTTCATCCTGGTGATTGCGACGCTGGTGCAGTTCGTCGAAATGGTCATGCTCAGGTACAGTCCGGCCTTATATCGGGCCCTGGGCGTCTACCTGCCCCTCATAACAACCAACTGTGCCATCATGGGTATCGCCCTGCTGAATATCACGGGTGGATATGGTTTTGTGCAGACGATATTTCATGCAATCGGAGCGGGCACAGGATTTGTAATCGCCATTGTGCTTTTCGCCGGCATACGAGAGAGGTTGGACCGTGCTGATGTTCCCGATGCCTTTCAGGGCACACCCATTGCCCTGGTCGTTGCAGCCCTGTTGTCCATGGCGTTTATGGGCTTCAGTGGCTTCAACATTTCGGGCTTATTTGGTTTCTGATTCTGGGGAAGTCGTGTTCTCAGATTCGAATGTGAGGTGATGATGGTGCTAGCACCCGTTCTAACTTTGATGGTACTGGGCCTTCTGTTTGGGGCCGGCCTTGCTTTTGCTTCTCGCGTGCTTTCGGTGAAACGGGATGAACGGATCGAGGCCATTGAGGCGATGCTTCCCGGGGCCAACTGCGGTGCCTGTGGATTTGCTAGTTGTGGTTCTTTCAGTGAAGCCGTGGTTGGTGGCGAGGCACCCACCACGGGGTGCATTGTGGCTAATAGTGAGGTATTGGCCAAGGTGGCAGAGATGGTCGGTGACGGTGAGGGGAATGACAGGTCGGCGGCGAGAAAGGTAGCTACGGTGCGATGCCGTGGGACCGTAGACGCAGCCAAGATGCGGTTCAACTATGCTGGTGTGAAGGACTGCGCCGCGATAGGCGCCATAGGAGGAGGGCACAAGGAGTGTGAATTTGGCTGCCTGGGGGGTGGCAGCTGTGTGGATGCCTGTCCCTTTGATGCCATCCACATGGGGGACGATGGCATTCCCGTCGTGGATGCCAGTCGATGCACGGCATGCGGCAAGTGTGTTGCGGCCTGCCCCAGGGGCCTCATCGATATGGTACCCGAGGGTTGTCCTGTACTCCTTCTATGCCAGGCGAAGCTTGGTCCAAGGGATGCCAGGGGGATCTGTACCCATGCGTGCCTGGGATGCGGGCTTTGTGCGAGACGTTGTCCCCAGGATGCCATTGTGATGGAGAACTACCTTCCGGTGGTTGACTTTGATAAGTGCGATGCCTGCGGCATATGTGTGCAGGCTTGCCCAGTAGACTGCCTGCTGGGGCCATCCTGTCCGGAAGATAAGGCCGATTGATTGGGGCCATCCGGTTTGAATGCTTTACTGACAATTCGGTGGGGCCGACATCTTGGCCTCACCTTTTTTGTGCCTGGCGCCGGCCCCGTGGCAGGTGACCACGTTTCTTTTCGAGTCGGTAACGCGAGATCGGACTTCACAGTCAGGATTGAGGGTTGACAGAGAAGCCGATTTTATCTCCCCACGGAGATAAATAAATCGACCCTGCTAGTTGGGGATCAAGTCTGGCATCCGCTCAATAGGCTCTTCCAGTGTGAAATGTCCCCCAAGGCTGACCCCAACTACGCCTTCCACCAGGATCTGGACCCGATTCACATCGGGGAACTCGGTGAGTGTATGGACGATGCCCGCGATGACCAGGGTCTCACCGGTTGAGCCCGATGCGTATTCGCGAATGTGATCGCTGAAATCTACGGTGGCCAGGCCCTCATCGTCGACTTGCAGAGACAGAACCTCTGTCTCCTGCGGAAGGATGGGTGATAGGGGTCCCCCCGGATCGGGCCCCCGGATCAGCTCGGCCAGCGCAGCTTCCTTGAGATCGTCGGACCCCTCAGGTGTGCGGATCACAGGTACGGTGAACACTTCGGTGGCCGTGGTGAGACCCATGTAGACCACGACCTTGATGTCTCCCGCCCCATCTGCCAGGGATGATGATTCGAGACGTTCCAGTCGGGCTTGAAGGCTGGCCTCTCGAGATTGGAGCTCTTCGATCTCATTGCGTAGCGCCTCGGACTCACCGTTGTCAGCCTCGCCTGCCACCTGGCATCCGGAGAGGATGACGAGAAGCACCAGGGCCGCAATCAAAACACAGCGACGAAGCAGTCTGCATGTGGACAGCATTGGATGTCGTCTCCCTTCTCAAACAACGGAGCGCAACGTCTTCCCATCCAGGGAGATGAAGTGCGCCCTTCGCTACTTCGTACCTCGAGTCTCCTCGCAACCTAACTGCGTGAATCATGGGTGTGTATGGTATGTTCCCCGATCGAAGGTTTGACTACACCCTCATCAGAGACGTATCTTTCGGTTGATGATGTTGCTTAAGGGAGTCCTGGGGTTAGGGTCTGAAATGTCTGCCTCGACCCATAAGTAATTCCCTTTCGATGTGTTCCTCGGCATCGGGCAGCCGTTAGCTGCCCGATGCCGAGGTTATGCCTAGTCTCAGTGTTCGACGGCACTCAAGCCGATTTCTACTTCAGCTCCATCGAGTTCCGTCTTGAAGGTGTGCTCCATCTGTTGAGGGTCCCCTGCCTCGAGGCTGTTGGTCAGGGT
>PXCI01000221.1 GCA_003566675.1 Clostridia bacterium | reverse complement strand
GTAATGTAGTACCGGATCCTGTGTACAACTCGCGTTTGATGACCAAGTTCATCAACCAGTTGATGCACGACGGCAAAAAGGGTCTGGCGCAAAGAGCTTTTTACGGGGCTATGGCCCGCGTTCAGGCGCAGACGGGCAAGGATCCCGTGGATGTCTTTGAAGCCGCGATTAAGAACTCAATGCCCATGCTTGAGGTCCGGCCGAGACGTGTAGGTGGCGCAACGTACCAGGTTCCTATGGAAGTTCGCCCTGAGCGCCGTCGCACTCTGGCCGTTCGTTGGCTGGTCCATGCGTGCAGGAATCGCGGCGAAAGGACCATGATTGAGAGGCTGACTGGCGAGCTGATGGAAGCTGCCGAGGGTTCGGGAGCCGCAGTGAGACGCCGGGAAGAAATGCATCGGATGGCTGAGGCCAACAAGGCCTTCGCCCACTATCGCTGGTGAGATTTGAAGTATGATTGGGCTGAGGAGGTCTGGTTATGACGAAGGAGTTCCCCCTCAACAAAGTACGAAATATAGGTTTTGCGGCTCATATTGACGCTGGCAAAACCACCACGACGGAGCGCATCCTGTTCTACACGGGACGTGTGCACCGCATGGGGGAAGTCCATGAGGGTTCGGCCACCATGGACTGGATGGCCCAGGAACAGGAGCGGGGGATTACCATTACCTCGGCGGCCACGTCGTGTGAATGGAAGGATCACCGCATCAACATTATTGATACGCCCGGACACGTTGACTTCACAATGGAGGTTGAACGGTCCCTGCGCGTCCTGGATGGGGTCATTATGATTTTCTGTGCCAAGGGAGGCGTCGAACCGCAATCTGAGACCGTCTGGCGGCAGGCAGACCGATACGGCATCCCTCGTTTAGCCTTTGTGAACAAGATGGATGTGGTGGGGGCGGACTTTGACAATGTCCTCGCCATGATGCGCGATCGCTTGGGAGCTCGGCCGGTGCCGGTGCAGGTGCCTATCGGAGCGGAATCTGAGTTTTCCGGTATCGTGGACCTGATTGCGGAACGAACGATCACGTACACAGATGATCTCGGCAAGGTGAGTGTGGAGAGCGAAATAACGCCGGAGATGCTCGACATCGCCACCAAGCTGCGCAGGGAGATGCTTGAGGCAGCCGCAGAGTTCGATGACGAACTGATGATGCTGTACCTTGATGAAGAGCCGATTCCTGTAGAGATGATTCGCCGGGCCCTGAGGAAGGGTACGGTGAACAGCGAGATCGTACCCGTGGTGTGTGGATCGTCTTACCACAATCGTGGGATCCAGCTTTTGCTCAACAGCCTGGTCGATTACCTGCCGTCACCGATGGATGTGCCGGCGATCATGGGCGTGGACCCGCGGGATGGTAAGACGGTGCAGAGGAAGTCGAATGATAATGAACCGTTGGCTGCCCTCGTATTCAAGATCCAGAGCGATCCGTACGTAGGAAAGCTGGCTTTCTTCCGCGTGTACTCCGGTGTATTGAAGAAGGGTACCTATATCTACAATGCCACTCGCGACAAACGGGAGCGGATCAGCCGCCTGTTGCGCTTGCATGCGAACCACAGGGAGGAAGTCGATGAGGTACACACCGGTGAGATTGCGGCTGCAGTGGGTCTGCAGAACGCTTCCACTGGCGACAGCCTCTGTGATGCCGATCATCCAATTATCCTGGAATCGATCGATGTTCCTGAGCCTGTGATTGATGTTGCCATTGAGCCCAAAACCCAGGCTGATGATGAGAAACTGAATCGGTCATTGAGGCGCCTGGCCGAGGAAGACCCGACCTTCCGCATCGGCTACGATGAGGAGACGGGCCAGACCATCATCTCGGGTATGGGTGAGTTGCACCTGGAGATCATCTGCGACCGGCTCCTTCGTGAGTTCAAGGTCGGAGCGAATGTCGGTCGTCCACAGGTTGCCTACAAGGAGACGATCACCGGGGAAGCGGTTGCAGAGATCCGCTACGTACGACAGAGTGGTGGTCGTGGACAATATGCACATGTGAAGGTGGAGGTTGAACCCAGCGAGTCGGGCTTTGAATTCGTTGACAAGATCACGGGAGGCGTGATCCCGCGAGAGTACATCGGGGATGTGGAAAAGGGCATTCGCCAGGCACTGGACAGTGGTGTGATGGCCGGTTATCCGATCATCAATGTCCGTGCCCGCCTGGTGGATGGAGGTTATCACCCGGTAGACTCGTCGGAGATTGCATTCCAGATTGCCGGATCCATGGCGTTTAAAGAGGCGGCCGCAAAGGCCAAGCCGGTCATCTTGGAGCCGGTCATGAAGGTCGAGGTCGTGATCCCTCCGAACTACCTGGGCGATGTGCTGGATGATCTCAATAGCCGAAGAGGGCGCATACTGGAGATGGATCATCAGGGTGTATCCCGGGTCGTGCACGCAACGGTGCCCCTGTCAGAGATGTTCGGGTATGCTACTGCGATGCGTTCGATCACGCAAGGTAGAGGCACGCACACAATGCAGTTTGAGGAGTACCGACCTGTGCCAAAGACAGTATCAAAGAAGATAATTTCGGCAACGGGTTGAATCTTAGGGAGGTCAGAAGAGATGGCGAAGGAGAAGTTTGAGCGCACGAAGCCGCATGTTAATGTGGGTACGATCGGTCATGTAGATCATGGCAAGACGACATTGACGGCAGCGATGACGTTGTGTCTTT
>PXCI01000113.1 GCA_003566675.1 Clostridia bacterium | reverse complement strand
CAGCCCGTCCACCACGGGGACGATGTTGTTGACGAGGATGTCATCATCCTCTGGAACGAGGAGAAGAGGATCATCACCGGCTCCGACATCCTGGGCAGGCTGCTCCGCGGCATCGTCCAGACCGAGGCCACGGCCTTCAGGAAGCTCGAGAAAGCGGCGCAATGAGATGGCGTTGTAGGTGGCCTGATGGCCCCGGGCGCTCCTGGGTCGGCTTCAGATGCTCTCCCGGGTCTCCGCGACGGGTTACGCGTGAATAGCGATGCCCACAGGTGGATTGCAGCGCAGGTCAGTAAATGCTAGCCGGTCACCTCAATCCAGATAGGCTCGGAGTAAACACGCAATGCCTGGGCCGGGTCTATCTTGTCCGGGTTGAAGTCGGCCACAACTACCACCTTGTAGCTACCGGCCTGCTCTAACCTGAAGGTGTATTGCATCAAGTAGCCGGGGGAGGGCCATCGATTCTTTTCGTTGTAGGGCACCTTAGGCTCGAGGGTATGGGACAGCAGAATGTCCTCCGCTATTGACTGCGGGAGAGCTAAGACTCTTTCGTTCTCAGCATTGTACACCTCGACGAGAAGGAGAGGTCTGCGCGAGGAAATGGTGACCGGTCTCCTTCCGGTGTAGGTTAGAAAAGGTTCCACCGTGATCTGCTGGCGGACGCGGTACTCGGTCCTCGCAAGCTCCCCGGTTGCCTCAAATCGAGTTACGTCAGGCACGTAGACCAGCCCGGAGATCAAATAGGCGAGCCCTACCGCCACACCTGCCAGCGCGATGGCGAGCAACACATTCCTCGGCCCCCTCATGCTTCCTGACCTCCATAGTCGGATGGCGCGTGCGGTTGACTTCTGCCGACTCATCGCCGTCACAGGGACGTCGGATACGGCTGTCCTGGATGCATCGGTTCCAACGCAAAGTTGCGCGTGGTGAACTCGTTGTAGCTCACCTGAACGGTGTGCGTCTCAGGTTTGAACAGGGGATAGCTCGCCGTGAGAGTGTGTTGTCCGGGCCCGAGAAGGATTGTATAGCTGCCCCCTGACTGGCTATAGACCCAGTAGCCTGTTCCCTCTACCTCAATCTGGGCATTCTGCAAGGGATACCCCGAGTACGCGTCCCAAACGAGACCGGTTACCCCCTGAAGCGGAAACCCATCGAGACCAAGGTCGAAAGCTATCCCCTCCACCGGACTGTAGACTGCCCACTCATAGTCGGGCGGCGGCTGCCGCCCCACGTGGGTGCCGAGTATTATTGCGTCGTACCCGCCCGGATCCTCCCAGAAGACCGGAGATCCGCTGTCACCAGAGAAGCTATCGTATGTTGCCAGCACCTGATTGTAGAGCCTTCCGTATATCGGGCTCTCAAGCGTTAGACAAAGTAACTCTATGACACCCTGAGTGCCTCCGGTTGCTATCCCCTCCTTCATCACTACGTGACCCTCCCAGGTTTCGTACGATGCCTCCCAGTCAATGATGTCCCTCTCGGGCCAAACCATTGCATCGATAGGGATGTCCGTCGGCACAAACGCAACATCACTAAACCTGAAACCCGGCGGGTTTACGCCGACCTCCCCTACCCAGTAGACCGATGCCTCCGCAGGTTGCCACACATCGTTTCCTACCGATCCGGCTGCATGTCCCGCCATCACAAAGCCTGATTCGCCATCTGCCTCTGCTCGAAAACTCAGCGTGCTTCCGCCTTCCGTAGTCACCTGGATACCACCCAGCAAGGGTCTGTGAGTGCCCGTTCTGTCTTCTACCAGCCCCCCCTCCGCAAATTCGATCACCACTTCGTCACCCACAACTTCCCTTATGGCTGCTACGTATTCGGGCCTCATCTCTTTGAGTCCGACAAGCAAGCTTTGAGTCCTGAACCTCGCCCCTATAAAGGTGAAAGGTACGCCGTGCTCAGCCTCCGGTGAGACTGGCCAGAGTGACATATCGAGTTTTCTCTGCATGTCGTACAACTCTGCCGCAGTGAACCGGGCCTCGAAAAACTCAACCTCTACGCCTTCAACCTGGTCTACTATGGCTCTTATCGGCTCGGTATATTCGTCGGCCATGTCGGTCAGCCCCACGTGGATAGTAGCAGTCCCGGGCTCCTGGTACCACCCGGCTAAGGGTATGCCTGAAGCCTGGAGGTCGGCTGACCTCAGCATTACAAAAGCTTCACGGACTTTTTGATGGTTTACCAGGGCTTCTCTAGGCCCAGGTGACTCTGGGTTGGCCACTGCAGGTCCGGCAGATGAGAAGGGAACACTACCACCCAGTGCCACAGCCAGACCCAGGAGTATGGCCGCAAATGCAAACAAGACCCTCTTCATATCATCCTCCTCGCATACTCTATCTCCTGCCAGGCTGCTCTAACAGCTTCTACGAAGCTCTTGGCCTTTGCCGCAAACAGGCAGCAGTCCATCATCCCGTGTTCGGCAGTTGTCTTGCTTCCTCACATCTATCACCCCCTGTCAACATGGTCCGTACACATGAATATTATCGCATGGTATTGTTAATATGTCAATCCCCCGATCCGCCTCAGTAACTGTCAACTTTTGGTCGGTGAGAATCCCGGATGGCCGTCAACTTATGCCTCCAGTTCCGTGGATCAATGCCCGCAGTACTTGCGCCCAGGGACGATTCTGGTGTGGTCCAGATAGAGATGGCAGACCAGCCTCCAGCCAGACTTCTTCTGCAGTCCCT
>PXCI01000137.1 GCA_003566675.1 Clostridia bacterium | reverse complement strand
TTTCGAGCTGACCAGCGAAGGCGAGTGGGAGCGGGCTGCGCTACCTGCGGTCACTCTGGTCCTGGTCGGGCTGCTGCCCGTGATTTTACTGGTCCGCCGTTCTGCCCGACAACCGCGTCGCCTGTCACGAGGCGGGTCCCGACCGACGCCGGGTCGGGATCCGCGGCTCGGCAACGCCTGAATCGCCGCGACCGACCAGCCCTCCCCGCATGAATGCTTCCAGCGCGGACACGAGACGTCGACGGTTTACCTCTCTATCATGATGTCAGACGTACGCGCCCAACGGTGATGGCCATGAGCAGCCCACAGCAACAGACGCCGCTGAATGCCCGACATCGTGCCGCCGGTGCGCGAATGATCGATTTTTCCGGCTGGGACATGCCGCTGCACTACGGCTCGCAGTTGCGCGAGCATGCCGCGGTGCGTTCTGCCTGTGGCGTCTTCGATGTCTCGCATATGGGCCTTGTGGACGTGACCGGCGACGACGCCGAGGCCTATCTGCGCCGTCTGCTGGCCAACGATGTGGCCCGACTGGAAGACGGCCAGGCGCTGTACAGCTGCATGTTGAACGCAGACGGCGGGGTGCTGGATGACCTGATCGTCTATCGTTTGCGGCAAGGCCGTTACCGTTGCGTGGTCAATGCGGCGAATCGGGACAGCGACCAGGACTGGATGCGACAGCAGCTTTGCGGTTTCAACGCGGATCTGCGGCTGCGCGACGACCTTGGACTGCTGGCCGTGCAGGGACCACAGGCCGAGGGAATCCTGGCGGGTCTGATTGAATCCGACTTGTGTGACGCAATCCGGAGTCTTGCGCCGTTCCACTGCCTTGAACGTGGCGCCTGGCTGGTAGGTCGAACCGGCTACACGGGTGAGGATGGTTTCGAGGTTGCCGTGCCGGCGGCGCAGCTTGCGGGTCTCTGGCAGGGGCTGATGGACGCTGGCGTGGCGCCCTGTGGCCTTGGTGCCCGCGACAGTCTGCGGCTGGAAGCCGGTATGCACCTGTACGGGCAGGACATGGATGCGCAGACATCACCGCTGGTGTCGCGGCTCGGCTGGACCGTGGCCTGGCAGCCGACAGGGCGGGACTTCATCGGTCGTCAGGCGCTTGCCACCGAACGTGAGGTCGGGCCGGACAGGAATCTCTATGGCCTGGTACTGGGCGAGCGCGGCATGCTGCGCCAGGGCCAACAGGTGACACTGACAGAACGTGACGGTAGCGGCAGTGTCACCAGCGGTGGCTACTCGCCGCAGCTTGGTTGTTCCATCGGCCTGGCGCGCTTGCCGCTGGAGCCCGGTGAGTGGGTCACGGTGCAGAGCCGTGATCGACAGCTTCCGGCACGGGTTGTGCGACCGCCGTTCGTCCGCCAGGGTCGCGTACTGGTGTCGACCGGCCAGGGAAACGCAGACGCGGAAACGGATCAGTGTTTCCCTTAGTGTCAGGACAGGAATTGATCTTCATTCAAAGGGGACTGCAGGGATGAGTGAACTACCCAACGAATTGCGTTACGCGGTGAGCCATGAATGGGCCCGCCTGGATGATGATGGTCTGATCACCGTCGGTATTACCGACCATGCCCAGGAGGCGCTGGGTGATCTCGTGTTCGTCGAGACGCCGTCGCTGGATAGCGATGTGGAGGCCGGTGATGCCTGCGCCGTGGTCGAATCGGTGAAGGCGGCATCGGACATCTTCGCCCCGGTCAGCGGTGTCGTGGTGGATGCCAATGGCCGGCTCACCGATGAGCCGGAACTGGTGAATACCGATCCCTACGGCGATGGCTGGATCATGCGGATCAAGCCGGAGGATCCCGATCTGATCGAGGACCTGATGAGCGCCGAGGACTATGAACACATGCTCGCCGAGGAAGAGGACGACTAGGTCCCATGCTCTTCTTCCAGCGCAACGAGGGTGTCTAGCCCATGCCCTTCATCCCGCACACCGAGGACGACATTCGCGAGATGCTGGCGGCGATAGGCGTGCCGGATCTGGACACGCTGTTCGACGAGATCCCCGCCGAGTTGCGTGCCGGCAGACTGCCGCCGTTGCCACCGGCGCTGCAGGAAATGGACATCAGCAGGCTGATGCAGGAGCGGGCGGCACGGGATCAGACAGGTCCGTGTTTCATCGGCGCCGGGGCCTACCAGCATCATGTGCCGGCGGCGGTCTGGCAGCTGGCCACGCGGGGCGAGTTCTACAGCGCGTACACCCCGTATCAGGCCGAGGCCAGTCAGGGCACGCTGCAGTTGATCTACGAATATCAGTCGATGATGTGCGGATTGATGGCGATGGAGGTCTCCAACGCCTCGCTGTATGACGGCGCTTCCGGTCTGGGTGAAGCCATGCTGATGGCCGTGCGTGCGAACCAGAAGATCCGTTCCGGACGCATCCTGATCGCCGACAGTCTGCATCCGGTGTATCGGCAGGTGGCGCAGACCGTGGTCGGCAATCAGGGTGTGACGCTGGAGTCGCTACCGCTGGACGCCGCATCCGGAGTCATCGATACGGATGCGCTGCCGCCCATCGACGATGTCGTGGCCGTGGTGATTCCGCAACCCAATTTCTTCGGCCGACTGGAGGCCGTGGATCGGTTGACCGACTGGGCGCATGCCGCCGGCGCGCTGGTGATCGGGGTGGTCAATCCGCTGGCCATGGCGCTGCTCAGGCCACCGGGGGAGTGGGGCGAGCGGGGTG
>PXCI01000030.1 GCA_003566675.1 Clostridia bacterium | reverse complement strand
GTGTTAGTAGGCCGGCAAAGCCGCACATGAGACGTGAACCCTTGGCGAGGGGAAGAAGGAATCTCCAGTCAAGCGACCTTTTCGATCGTATCAGGGTCACAAACGATTCAAGCTTCCGGCAGCAAGCTTTCTGCCGGCTTCGGGGAAATGTGATTGGTATCGTCCTTGCAGGCATTTTCGTTAGCACTGGATCCCACGACCCACGAGGCCCATGACGCACCGTTCTTCGGGCAGCCTTACGCCCCACAACCCTGAAGAAGGCCGAGGGATGGCCCCATCAGGCCCACCGCCTCCTCGTTACGGTTACGAGTACGGAGGGCTGCCCCAGGGCCCGGACCCCGAATCTGATTCGGGCCTCGATCTGTGGAAGATCCCCCAGGTTCTCTGGCGGTACAAGTGGCTGATGGTGGCGGCAGGCATTGTGGGCCTGGCCGCAGGCTACTGGGTGGCCAAGAACCAGGTCCCTCGATTCAGCACCCAGGCCCTCATTCAGGTTGGTGAACCAACGCCACGACAGACCGGGGTCACGGCCATCGAGACCGGGGTTCGGTTCAGCCCGATTTCGTGGGCCAACCTCATGCGATCGAACCGGGTCCTTGAGCGCGTGGTCGATGACCTCAATTTGTTCATTTCGGCATTGGCGCCGGCTGACCCCAGCCTGTTCGCCAATGCGGACGTGATTGGACAGATTCGGCGGGGATCCTATTCAGTCCGTGTGGATTCATCCGGTCAGACGGTACGGCTCGTGGATGCCGACGACCGGGTCTTGGAGACCCACAGTATCCGTGATCTTAGGTCCCACAGAGGTGCTGAGGGCTCCCAGCTGAGTGATGCAGAGTCCCTGGGGCACTCCGTGGGGGTGAACCTCAACCTTGATCCCGAGGTTCTCGAGCCTGGCTCGAAAATTCGGTTTTTCCTGCAGCCCCGGCGGGATGCGGCGCAAGACCTCAGCCGACAGCTCATGGTACAACCCAGTCAGAGCGCCTTCATGGCTGTAGGTATGCAGGGGAGGGACCCATGGTGGATTTCGCAGATCGTGAATGCGGTGACTGAGAGTTTCCTCGCTGAGGCCACCGAGTTGGCACGGGCCCAAAGCGATACGCTCTCAAGAACGCTTGAGGAACAGTTGGCCTCAGCCAGAGCGGGACTCAGGGAAGCTGAGGCTGAACTGCAGGCCTTTGAGGCCGAAGTGGTGTCGGACCTGGGTCTCGGATTCCTGGCCGGTGAGGATGATGCGGCGTCGGGTCTGGTCGACCTTCGACTCGAATTGGAACAGTCAATCCGCGACAGGGACAACCTCCTCCGCATTCTTGGCGAGGCCGCTGGAGGAGAGCCGCTTCGGATCCAGGCCCTCGAAGCGGTTCCCACCGTTCGGGAGGCGTCCGAACTACGAGGGACTTTGGAGCAGATCGCAGAAAAGCGTGCCGAGATTCGAGCGCTATTGGTTCGCTACACCGGGGATCACCCTAGCGTGCGGGAGGCCCGGGCTGGGCTGGCGGAGTTAGAAGGAGATGCTGTGCCTGCCCTGGTTGATGAAGTCATTGGCGAGTTGAACCTGCGGATCGCTGATCTTCAGGGACGTAGTGATGCCCGTTCAGAAGAGCTTCGAGCCCTTCCCGTCCAGGCCTTGACTCGCGCTAGGCTTCGCCGACAAGTGGCTCAGGCGGAGACGCTCTTCGAAGACGTCAATCGCCGGTACGCGGCGGCTCGCCTGGCCGCGATCAGTACGAACCCGGACGTACAAATCGTGGATCGGGCAGAGCCCCCGGCTCGTCCGGACGGCGACCGGAGGTTGATGATGGCGCTGGTCACCCTTTTCGCATTCGTGGGGCTGGGGGCCGGTGGCGCCATTGTCCTGGACATCCGGGACAAGAGAGTCCGTTCGCCAGCGGATGTGGAGACCCTTCTTGGACTACCCATCCTGGGTGCCCTTCCGCACATCGCCACGCGGGCGGGACGGGTGAAGGGCAAGGACCAGGAACAGGCCGTAGAGGCGTTTCGGGCAATTCGCCTCGGTCTAACGTACGCCCACGGGACCTCAGTCCCTATGGTGTTTACCATTACGAGCCCGGCCCCGGGAGACGGGAAGTCCTTTACTACGTCAAACCTTGGACTTTCATTTGCCGAGTTGGGTCGAAGAACGGTGGTCGTGGACGGAGACGTCCGGAAGGGAACTCTTCACAAACACCTCGGACTCAATCGAGTCCCTGGACTCACTGGATATCTCACGGGTGAACACGGGGTGAATGCTGTGGTGCAGAGTACTCAGCCCCCCCTCCTCTCAGCGATCTCCTGCGGTGCCCCGGTCCAGAAGGCGCCGGAGCACATGGTCAGTGCCCGCATGCAGGATCTCCTGGCACATCTCAAGGAACATTACGACGTAATCCTAGTGGACAGTCCTCCCCTGGGTGCCGCTTCAGACCCGCTGATCCTGGGCACGCTGACTGGGAGCATTTTGCTTGTGGTTCGGAACGGCGCGACCAACACGGAACATGCGGCAGCCATGTTGGAGAATCTCCGGAGATACCCGATCCGGGTCCTGGGAGCCGTGCTGAACGATGTACCTCCCTCCGGCGAGTATAAGTACTACGGGTACACGAAGGGATATGGCATCGACGCGCCGGTGGCCAACAATCGAAAGAGCGATCGCCGACTGGTCGGAACGGGACGCTAGCGAACCTGCCCCCACCCTCCCTTCACCTCCAGC
>PXCI01000014.1 GCA_003566675.1 Clostridia bacterium | reverse complement strand
TGCGTTAGAGTCAAAGTCTGATGCTTCCTCATAGTGATGATTGACTGCACCAGTTCGGCAAGAACCCTGCTTTGCACTAAAGGCCGGCAGAGTGTATCATATTGCTGATTTGGAATAGACTGAACAGGACTCGTATGCGCAAGGAACAGATCATGCGCTATGTTTTGAGTCCACGGAATGTACAGGAGGTTAGGAAATGCTGAAGAAGGTCATAGTTGCTCTAGTGGTGGTGGTTGCTGTAGCGGTTGTGGTAGTCCTGGTCCGAGGGGATACACCGGAGCACCCACCGCCGGAGGTGCGTGCAACTGGCCCGTGGGTAGACCGGATTCTTATTAGCCGGGAGGAGGACTCGGCCATGGGTGTGGCGAAGCTTCAGGCGGGCGACACCGACATTTGGTTCATGGGAGCCATAACCGATCCGCAGCTCTTCAGCATAATTGATGAGCATCCTGACATCAACTACGAGTATAGCTATGGCTCCTTTACAGAACTGACTTTCAACGTCGCCGGTCCACACTTCAACGATGGGACACTGAATCCTTTCCACGATGCCGAGATACGCGAGGCTTTTAACTGGCTTGTACATCGCGGCAAGTTGATAGGGCAGTTTCTTGGAGGGATGGGTGAGCCTATCTACGCCCTGGCTGGCAGGGCTTTCCCGGAGTATGAACGGTATCCAGACTTATTTGAGGCCATTGAGGATCACTACGAATACGATCCAGATCGTGCTAAAGAGATAATCGATGAGAGGATGTTAGTACTGGGTGCCGAGCTTGTTGGGGAGACATGGCACTATGATGGTGATGAGATCGAGATCAAGTTTGTCATAGTGACCGACTGGTTTCCGCCTCTTTATCCTGCGGGTGGTGAGTACATAGCTGACGTGATGGAGTGGGCGGGCTTCAGTGTGGAGAGAAAGCTGCTTCCGGAATCGGCAGCCGTCCGCTACCTGGTACTGGATGACCCGCTTGCTGGTACCTACAACGCCTTCACCGGCGGGTGGACCTTTGCTGCGATTCCGCGTGATGAAGGGCAGCGCTTCTACGCAAGCGACACCAGGTTCGTGAGGCCGTGGCCGCGATGGAAATCTCTCGACCCGCCCGAGGAGTATCTGGAGGTGGCCAAGCGGTTGTACGACCGTGATTACGAGTCCATGGCAGAGCGGGAGGAGCTGTTTGAAGAGGCTGCGTGGATGCGTATGAAGTTTAGCCCGCAGATTTTGCTTGCTGACATCGGGGGAGCTAATCCGTGGAGAACCAACCTGAACGTTCGAACTGACCTGTCAATGGGTTTTGGTTGGGGTGTAGCGCAGACGATTCACTTTTACGATGAGGATGGAGATCCGACCATCGGTGGTACGGTCAGGGGAGAGCAAAGCTCTGTGCTCAGCGACCCATGGAACCCGGTTGACGGGTCGGGTTTGGCGGCGGACCTGAACATATTCCGTCATATGCTGCAGGAGAGTGGACTCATGCCCGACGGGCGCGATGGGCTCTCTCACCCGTGGCGCATCGAGTCGGCTGGCCTGATCGTCAAGGAAGGTCTGCCAGTTCAGAAGACCCATGATTGGCTGACCCTCGACGTTGCAGAAGAAATACAGGCCCCGGCAGATGCGTGGGTTGATTGGGACGCTGTCGAGCAAAGGTTTATCACGGTGGGAGAGAAGACGGACCCCGGCTCTCCCTATTATGAGGAGGACTTCGATCCGTCGGCAGATGTTAAGTCTGTCGTTTACTATCCCGATGACTTCTACTCCATCCCTATGCATGATGGCAATACCCTGTCGTTAGCGGACATCATCATGTCTATGATTGTGAGGTTCGATAGGGCCAAGACCGATAGCGACATCTACGATGAGGGCGAGGTATCGAGGTTTGAGGGATTCATGGCTAGCTTCAGGGGAGTTAAGATCGTCTCTGAAGACCCCCTTATCATTGAGAGCTACACTAAACAGCGGAATCTGGACGCTGAACTGAACGTCACTACCTGGTTTCCCGCTTATGGCTACTACAACCAGTTCGCTCCCTGGCACGTCATCACCATCGGGAAGATGGCTGAGACGGACAATGCCCTGGTGTGGAGTACAGGCAAGGCTTCAGAGTTAGAGGTGGAGTGGATGGACTATACCAAGGGGCCGAGCTTGCCCATCCTCAGGGATTATCTGGATGAAGCGACTGCTAATAACTACATTCCTTACGAACCAACGCTCGGCAACTACATCACAGCAGCTGAAGCGGCAGAGCGCTATGCCAATCTGAAGGCATGGGATGAAGAGGTAGGGCACTTCTGGACTACCACCGCACCCTTTTACCTGCACAGCGTGCAGGCGGTGGCGGGGATAGTTGAACTCAGGCGGTTTGAGGATCACCCGGATCCTATAGACAGGTGGATGTTCCTCCTCGAAGATCTGTGACGATGTACAGTTCTCAGCTGGATTGACCGGGCAGATAATCAGAGGGGCCGCGACTGGACTCGCGGCCCCTCTTGTTTGTGTCTCTGTGTGATGCCCGATCAGACCTGCAGTTGGGTGCCCGTACTCTGACGCCCCAGAACACTGAAGCGCAGCGATGTGTGTCAGGCGTTCTCGGCTTCCTGTTGGGAATCGGAGGAAAGCCGATCTTTGCGCATCGTGATGATGAGCCAGGGTAGGAACACTGCCAGTATGGCCAGGTTGAGTACCTGCGCCTGATGCAGACCGAGGAGAACT
>PXCI01000089.1 GCA_003566675.1 Clostridia bacterium | reverse complement strand
TACCTTCCTCTACATAGATTTCCTCCACATCGAACCCAAGGTCTAACAGTCGCTGTTTGAAAATGGCTGCGACCGCGACCTCCCCGGGTGATTCGGGGTCAAGGTCAGGGTTGACGCTCACTGTTCTGACGATGTTCCTGGCGAAATCGATGATCATGTCGCGTTCTTTCTCAACCCGGTTCGTGATGGCCGTGGCTAATTCAGGTGACACCTTTCTCATGGGAATCCCTCCGAACTCTGTATATAGTTCATGCGTGTCTTCCTTTTGAACGAAAACTACATAGACGACACTAACGTAGTTTTTCGGCAATAACAGGGAGTAATCCTTCCCTCGCGCTGTCTCCAATTATCTGGAAACATCGGTCAAAAACAGTTACTGGATCATACAATGTTGCCTGAGACGGTCGCAAAAACCGTCTGGGCTGACCGACTTGTGTTGGCCCACCATATGTCCCTGAACCGATGCAGAATGACAGGAAGACAATGCCGGGACGCGGAGGAGATCTCCGAGTGTATAATACGAGATGTCATTCAGCAAGCTCTTACCGGAGGCGATTCGCATGCAGGTTCAACTTACTCAGGAAGAGCGCAAAGTTCTGGAAGATCACAAGAAACATGAAGAGGTTTGCATCCAGAAGTATGACCAGTACGCACAAAAGGCCAGTGACCCGCAGCTCCGGAACATGTTCTCCCAGTTTGCATCCCAGGAAAGACAGCACCACGAGACGCTGAGCCAGCTGCTTCAGGGACAGCAGCCTAGCACTGGTGGAGGGTCGGGACAGGGCCAACAGCAGAGTCGGCCCGCCGTTCAAAATTCTGGGCAGAATCCGCGGGGGAGTGCTGGGCAGGATGACGCTCTAATGTGTCAGGATGCGATGATGATGGAGAAGTTCATCTCTGATAGCTACGACAACGGGATTTTCGCATCAACCAATCCCACGGTGCGACAGGCGCTACAGCATATTCAGGATGAGGAGCAGGAGCATGGAGAGGGTCTTCTGAATTACCTGCAGAATCACGGACTGCAGAGCTCGTAGAGGCTTCTGGGGCCGGGTACATCCTGGCCCCGCCCCCAACATCACCTGTGGGGAACGAAGCATCGGACGAATATACTACTGAGGATTCTTTGGCACATGAGCCTGTGGCTGTAGACAGGATGTATCATCTTTGATATGCTGACATGCGTCGGGTTGCGCAGGTTCCCGAAATACCGTACAATATGATACGCGGATTTGTTGCTTACGTGGTGGCTGTAGCTCAGTCGGTTAGAGCGCCAGGTTGTGGCCCTGGAGGCCGGGGGTTCGAAACCCCTCAGCCACCCACAAGCGCCCATAGCTCAGCTGGATAGAGCATCGGACTTCGGATCCGAGTGTCGGGGGTTCGAATCCTCCTGGGCGCACACTCGTTCAATGGGGCGTCGCCAAGCGGTAAGGCAACGGCCTTTGGAGCCGTTATCCCAGGTTCGAATCCTGGCGCCCCAGCAGGGCCACTAGCTCAGTCGGAAGAGCACCTGACTTTTAATCAGGGTGTCCGGGGTTCGATTCCCTGGTGGCCCACACAACACGAACCCCCATTCCTCCTTACAGAATGGGGGTTTTATTGTTGGTTCTGATTTGCTCGACTTCGTGCGCGGTGTGCGAATAGTGTGCGAAATGCTTGGGTCCAAGTTTGCGTTTACCCAAATCCGGCCGTATGTAGAGATCGAGCACCTCTCGGTAACTGCGCAAAGTGCGCTCCCGGACCCTCGGCTCAACGGTTGCGCGCCTGTGTTTGGGTGCAATGGAAGAGAGTTCGCACTCGATACCGCAAGCTGCGGGATCTGGGAGTTCGAGCATGGCGCATACACCTGACAGCCAATAGTCGGCGAGGCCCCTGGTTCATGGCAGGAGCCCCGCTCAACCCTATCCTGGACCTCGACTACTGGCTCCAGCAGGACCTGATGTTCATGACCGACCGCTACTTACAGCTTTGTCAACGTACCGCCCCTTCGTTGGGGCAAGTCCTTCCCTCCTGGGCGTCAGGTCGCCCCCACAGCGCTCCCGGGCCTGGTGGCGGCCGGGACTCTGCCGGGCGTGCAGGACTTCTCAGCTCCTCTGCCAAATAATGATGTCAGTCCTATCGGCCGCAGCATCCCTGTGCGGTCAGAAAGGAGACACTCGATGCTAGACATGAAGGTAACCGGCGGCACCATCATGGACGGAACGGGTCGACCGGCCTATTTGGCCGACCTCGGCATCGCCGGTGACACAATCGTTGAGATCGGTTCATCGCTGGGAGAGGCTGAAGTCGTCGTGTCCGCCACGGGCAGGGTGGTTTGCCCCGGTTTCATCGATACCCACAGCCACTCCGACCTGCGACTCCTCGCCTCCCCGTCGCCACAGGCAAAGATCAGCCAGGGCATCACCACGGAACTCCTGGGCCAGGATGGTCTCGGCGTGGCGCCCATCGATGATGCGACCAGGGAACCGCTGTCGCTGCTGACAGCCGGAGTCCTCGGAAGGCGGAGTCCGGAGAAATGGACGTGGCGCTCCCTCTCTGGCTATCTCGACACCCTTGAGCGAGCCGACCTTCCCAGTAACCAGGCGGCCCTTCTCTCCCACGGGCCGATCCGACTCCTGGCCCTCGGCAGTGAGGACCGTTCTGCGACGCCGGCGGAACTCGACCAGATGATCGAGGCAGTCCGGACGGCCATGGAGCAGGGAGCATGG
>PXCI01000276.1 GCA_003566675.1 Clostridia bacterium | reverse complement strand
TTCATAATAAACTTTAATCTTTACAAGAAAGCATCGGGGTCAGCCCTTCATAATAAACTTTAATCTTTACAAGAAAGCATCGGGGTCAGCCCTTCATAATAAACTTTAATCTTTACAAGCGGCAAGAAGCTTTGCCATGGTTATGGCCACTCGAACAAGGGAGGGATGGCGAATATGGCGAGGCAACTGCGTGTTGAGTTTCCCGGAGCGATCTATCATGTCACCAGCCGGATGGTGGGGGATGCGCCTTCGTCCGGGAACTATGGCGGTGCAAGGTGGCCGTTGGAAAAACGTCTTTTCAGAGACGAAGCGGATTACGAGCGATTTCTTGAACGGCTGGCCGCAGGAACGCCTCGACAAGCACGCCCGGCCCGAAGACGTGTCGTTTGGGCGCATCACCGAGCCATTGTCGGCTCAGGCGGTCCTGGCCGTGCTGTGCAGGGTGTTCCATGTGGAGCAGGAGGCGTTGCTGCGCCGCAGTCGCCGTTCGGCGCCGCGAGCGGCGGCCGCGCGTTTTCTGACTCTATATTCTGGACTGAGCCAGCGGGAGGCGGCTACAGTTCTGAACATGGGCAGCGGGGCGGCGGTGTGCAACCAGCTCAAGACTCTGCCGGAACGGCTGAAGGACAAAGCGTTTCGCGCGGCCTTCCAGAAGGCCGACGAAACCTTGAAGGAACTGCGGAAGACCGTCGCAAGGAAACCATGAACCCCGATTTCCATAAAGTGTATTTTGAAGGGCTGACCCCGATTCCACGCGGAACACTCAGTCGCTGTGCAAGGCTTGGTTCGCTCATCGCATGGCTTCCGCCAAGCTCATGTCTGAACGTAGCAAGTCGTTGACAACCTGAGCCATGTCGGAATGCTTGTGTTCTGCGATCTCGCTGACGAAGTCTCGAACTTCATCGTCAAGATAGACCGGGATGTTTAGCTTCGCGTCCGGTCGGTAGAACTTGCCGCGCTTTGCATTGGTGAAGTCGTACTCTTTCTTCATGATTCACTCTCCGTATTGACGTATCTGGTCGGAGGTAGCCTTCCGACAAGAGAATATCCGTATTCGCACGCGGGTTGTGTCGATCTCTTTAAACGTATGGTGTACCACAAGGAGTCCGCCACCGGCCGAGAGCCCCAATGTTACCCATCTGTCTTCCGTCTCGCTATAGCCTGCCCGAAAAGGTATTGGCCTATAACTGCTGCCGCACGATCCTGACACGACAACGACGCCAAAATGCGCTTGAACAGGCGGCTTGAATGCCGCTGACATCACGATAAAGCCCACACTCACGGCACCGGTGTGTCAATAAACGGTCAACGATGGACCGCTGACAATAAAACGACTGGGCAACTGTCGCGCAAAGCGCTATTCATTCCTGAACTCTGAACCCTCCCATCCGAAACACTTTTCGGATGGGGTCTTGCTAGAGCCTGTCCAAAAAGGTTTTTTCGGCCAGGCGTGTTCAGTGTTCGGTGTTCAGAGTTCAGTATTTATGTGCGGCATTCCGCTTGACAAATGGTATCGCAACATGCTAGCTTACAACAACTTAACACTACTCAAGGAGTTGATCATGCCAGCATGCGCGATAACGGGAAAAGTAGACGACCAGCCCACGATTGGCAACCTGTTTTTTCCGGTTCCCGACACGGACTTTCGCGATTTTCTGGACGAAGTGGCCCAGTTGCTACGATTTGCGCCCGAAATCATCACGGTGATCGAGGGCGATCTGGATGCGCACGCCTTGGCAAAGAAGAAGCTTCGGCTGGAGGACCGGAAGTTCTTCGATAGCCGGACAGAGGATCTTCCGGAGCTGGAGATCGAAGAGCGTGATCGATCGAACGATGCGTTGTCCCTGGAGATTGGCCGGCCCCGGATGTCGGCTGAGGCCGTGTACGTGTTCTTGATGCTGCGCGGATTCATCGGCTCGTTGAGCACGAAGCAGTCGCGCCGGTTCCTGCGTGAGTCGATGAGCTTATACGGCTGGTTGCAGAGCCGTGGTCTGACGATGCCCGGGGTCAGCACGATTCTGGACAACCTCAACGTGATCAGTCAGAAGACGCGGGAGTTGATCTTCGATCGACAGATTGCACGGTTGCTCGGGGAGGGGCTTGACGATTTCAAAGCGCTGACGATCGACAGCACCTCGGTGAAAGCGAACAGTTCCTGGCCGAACGATGCGAAGATCCTCACGGGGCTTCTGATGCGGGTGAATCGGTTGGGGCAGCAGCTCGATAGCTTCGGTTTGGAGAGCTTCCGGCAGGGATGGGTTCCTCGCTGGCTCGAAGAGATGGACAAGCTGGAGTTCCAGATTTGCCTTGTGGCGGGCAAAGCGAAATCCAGGGCCAAATTGAAGCAAGGCTACCGGCAGTTGCTCCGCCGGGGCAAAAAGGCGTTGGCGGCGTTGAAGGTCGAGTTCGACGCCCTGGAGAGTGTCGTCCAAATCGCGACATTTGCACCCAGCCGCCGAGTACTCTTGCAGCGGATGATCGAACAGATCAGGAGTGATCTTTCCGATGCAGAGCGGGTGCTTGAGTACGCCTCGGATCGCGTGTTCCACGAAAAGAAGCTGCCCTCCACGGAGAAAGTGCTGAGCCTCTCGGACGGATCGGCCGCCTACATCAAGAAAGGTGATCGCAATCCGCTCATCGGATACAAGCCGCAACTGGTTCGCAGCGAGAACGGTTTTGTCACCAGCCTGCTGGTTCCCGAAGGCAACGC
>PXCI01000230.1 GCA_003566675.1 Clostridia bacterium | reverse complement strand
TCTCCTCGGGCATCTGCCCCCGGGCGAAGACCCGGTTGAAGGCCTCCTCGGCCCCCGTCGACTCCTGTTCGCCCCAGTACATGCCCACGAGCGTCCTGGCCAGTTGGGCCTTTGCATCACGCGGGTTAGCCTCGCCCCGGTCAAGGGCCGCCTCCATTTCCTTCACCTCGGCAGCCGGAACCGAAGTCAGATGTTGAAAATACCGGATGATCAGCTCGTCGGGAATGGACATCGTTTTCCCGTACATCTCCTCGGGCTCGTCAGTGATCCCTATGTAGTTGCCCAAGCTCTTGCTCATCTTCTGGTGTCCATCGGTTCCCTCGATCAAGGGCATCAGTATGGCCACCTCGGGCTCCAGGTCATAGGCTCTCTGGATCTGCCGCGCCATCATCAGGTTAAACTTCTGGTCCGTGCCTCCAAGTTCCACGTCGCTTTCAAGGGCAACGGAATCATACCCCTGCATGAGGGGATAGAAGAACTCGTGCACATATACGCCCTGCCCCCCGGCCAGCCGCTCGGCGAAATCGTTGCGCTCCAGCATGCGGGCCACGGTCACAGCGGATGCCAGCTGCACCACATCGGCGAAGTTCATCGCGGCCAACCATCTCGAGTTGAATTCGATGGTGGTCTTTTCGGGATCAAGGATCAGAAACACCTGCTCCGCATAGGTCTGGGCATTCTCCCGGACCTGGGCCTCCGTCAGCTGGGGACGCGTCTGCGAGGCCCCGGAGGGATCGCCCACGCGGCCTGTGAAGTCACCGATGAGGCATACGACCTCGTGCCCGAGGTCCTGAAACTGGCGCATCTTGCGCAGCACCACCGTATGACCCAGGTGGATATCAGGCGCAGAGGGATCGAGGCCCAGCTTGACCTTCAGGGGCCTTTCCTCCTTCTGAGACCGGATGAGCTTGTTCTCCAGTTCCTCCGCATCTATCACCTCTAACGTGTTTTCAACCAGTACCTCCATCTGCTGTTTCACGGTCATCCCTGCATGCAGTTTCACACCATCGCTCCCTTCTGCACAAAAAAACCGCCCCATCAGGGACGGAATGTCATTCCGCGGTACCACCCCGGTTGCCCCCGCCCGAGCGAAGACCTCTCACAGCTTCATCCAAACACTGCCCGGTAACGGGGGGACCGTCCACGCCTACTGACCCAGGGGCGTTCAGGTGGAGGCTCCGGAGCGTACGTCGCCGATGGGCGGGACCGTTCGCAGCTACCACGGTCTCTCTGAGCCACCGAACCGGCGAACCTCTCCATCATAGCCGATTATTGCCCAGAATTATACCATCAGGGCTCCCTGAGAACAACAAGCCTCCCGGTCAAGCCCAGCTGCCCCGGACCGGCACTCACCCTCCGTGCAGCCCTCGAAGATGATCGGTGTAGTTGAGCAGGTCGATCTGCCACCCCCGCTGGGTCTGGCTGAGTACGCTGAGGGAACCATTGTCCACCACAAGTCGCCACTTCTCCGCCAGCGGAACCGAGAGGATCCCGGCCAACACCGACTTGATGGTCCCCCCGTGGCTCACCACGGCCGTGACTTCCCCGGTGCGGTCTCTGGCCAGATCGAAAAAAGCATCTAACGCCCGGTCCTGCAGCTGCCGGTCTGACTCGCCGCCCGGCCGAACCGCTTCGGCCGGGCAAGCCCTGCGCTGACGGGAAAAATCGGGAAAGCGTTCGGTGACTTCACCCCAGGTGAGCCCTGCCAGTTCTCCCATGTCAATCTCAATCCACCGCTGATCCTCCAATAAAGGGAGACAGAGATCCTCGGACAGGGGCTGAGCCGTCTGCGCCGCTCGCAACAGGGGGCTACAGCGGATCTCTGACGGGTTCCAGCTGGCCACCGGGGCAGGCAGTCTCAGCGCCTGTCTGTGTCCAAGTTCATCCAGGGGAATGTCGGTATGGCCCATGAAGCGGTTGGCCCGGTTCCATGCGGTTCGGCAGTGTCTGACGAGAAGTATCCTGGTCCTATCACGAGTCACGGGCAGATTCCATTCCTCTCTCAGATCAGGGGTCCGGAGGGGACTGAAAGACCTTACCCGAGGGCAGTTCCAGCAGGGTCAGGCATCCTCCGTAGGCCACGCCTGTATCAATCCCTATCTTATCCTGACCCCAGTAAACTTTGGTATCCCCACTCATCAGGGTCGTGGGGGAATGGCCAAAGACCACCGTCTTGCCCCGGTATCCCTGAATGAATTCATCCCGTATCCAGACCAGTTCGTAGTCATCCTGCTGTTCAAGGGGGGTTCCGGGCCGCAGTCCTGCATGCACGAAGATGTAGCTGTCCGTCTCATAATACGTCGGTAAACTCACCAGAAACTCGGCGTCTGTCGCCAGGGCATCTGGGTCATCCCTATATGCCTCCAGTGTCAGGCCTCCACCGTTGTCAAGATATTGCTCCTGGGACAGACTGCCCTTCAGATACTGCCAGAGCATGCTCTCATGATTGCCACGCAGGGCCACCACCCCGGGGCATCGCAGAAGCACCCTCAGCTCGTTGACCACCTGTCTGGGACTGGGACCACGGTCAATATAGTCGCCCAACAGGACCAGCGTGTCACGGGCAGGTCGCCACTGGGCAGCAAAGAGAACCCTTCGAAAGGCCTCAAGATGGCCGTGGATGTCAGAACAACAGAGAATCCGCGTATTCGACTCAATCACGCGCTTCGATCCCCCTCACCTCTGAGCCCCTCCTCAATCGGGCAGGGACTTCAGAATATCCAGAGGTTGATGCCACACAAAGTCACAGGTCAGTAAATCCAGTTCGGGATGTCTGGCCCCCCAGCCGGCCAGCCCGGTCACGACGCCCGCACTGTTGCCCGCACCGATATCTGCCGGAGAATCTCCAACCATGACTGCCTCGTCCGGTTCACAGTCCAGCATATTCAATGCTGCAATCACAGGTTCTCGGTGAGGTTTGAGATTCTGGACATCATCGGATGCAATCACTGCATCGAACAGACCTTCAATACCGTGTTCACGAAGATGCATCGTGGCATCCTTTTTGTTCTTGGTGGTCACAACGGCCATCATGTGCCCCCGGTGGGCCAAAGATAAGAGGAGATGCCTCACACCGTCAAAGAGCTCCGTGCTGCGCCCAAAAGGATAGTGTTGAAGGTAGTAGTCCACGACCTCGGTGACGTTGGGAACGCACAGCCGATCCATCATCTCTCGAAGGGGTAGACCCCAGTATTCAAGAACTTGATCCTCCCGGATCTGCATCTCGGCAACGTCTCGGACGGAAATCCGGAAAGCCCGGATGATAAGATCAGCCGAATCAACGAGTGTCCCATCGAGATCAAAGAGGAAATTTTGGACAGTAATAGGCACATGTTTCACATCGTTCCCCTCTCCCCAGACAAGTCTATCACATTACAAAGAGAGGCTCCATCGATTCATGGGCCGCTCCCCCACCACCGATAAATCCAGCCGGCTCTCGCCTTCACTTTGGTGTATGAGAAAACAGGATAGATCGTTTACAGGTAGGGCGGATTCTGCGTGATGACATGACAGGAGATCCATCGAACAACGATGGATCTCCTGGAGGTTCACTGCCTGATCAGATGCTGGTGCGGCCTGGGGAGTACTTCCCTCCCGATTGCGGGCTGGCGGGATTCCAGCTCTGCTGGAAACCTGAGCCCGGGTACTGCTGACCGAACTGGCCGCCTCCGTACTGGGAAGTCGTACCCATCTGGCTGCCTGAGCCGGGATACTGCTGACCGTAGGTTCTGCCCGACTGGCCCGCCTGGCCCGTCGGCTGACTCCTCAGGGTTGACTGGGGCGTTCCTGACGTGCCATAACTGCCGACGCCGTACTGGCCGGAGCTGTACTGGCCGGGGCTGTAATGGCTGCCTGAGCCGGGATACTGCTGACCGTAGTTTCTACCCGACTGACCCGCCTGGCCCGTCGGCTGACTCATCTGGGTTGACTGGGGCGTTCCTGAAGTGCCATAACTGCCGACGCCGTACTGGCCGGGGCCGTACTGGCCGGGGCCGTACTGCTGGCCTAACTGCGGTCCAAAGTGGCTGGGATGGAACTGCTGGCCCGAATACTGACCAAACTGGCCGCTGACCCCGGGCTGCTGGCTGACTCCATACGTGCCCGCACCCCACTGGCCAACGCCAACCGGGCCGCCCACTTGTGAGAAACGATTCTTGAGACGCTGGAGCTCCTGGGGATTCGCAGGAGCCGGACCCTCATACCAGCCGTGCTGGGAAGCAATCTGGAACGCCTGGTCATGGGAGTTTTCGACCTGATCTCGAATCTGCTTCAGGGTTTGCTTGAGGTTCGGATCACTGGTCTCAATCGCTGCCTGTGTGAACGATACCGTGTCGACCTTGCAGCTCTGCAAGGCATCAATAACCATCTCACGATCTCTTATCATGTTTGCACCTCCTTCGGGGTTATTCATCCAAGATGATTGACCAACGCCTGCCTCGCCTGGTTTGCCTGCTGGGAACACTGGTCAAAATAGCTACGAAGCTGCGGATTCTCGCATTGTTCGGCATAGCTCTGCCACTTCACGCTCTCCATGTCCTTTCTCATGATCAGCTCTCGCAGCTTTTGAACCTCCATCTCGGTCAAATGGGGCATTCTGCACCTCCTCTCCTCTTCCTCGCTTACAGTCCAAGCATCCCACAGCAGAAAAGCCCCTATGCGTAGGACTGAGACGGTAGTTTTTTCAAGTTAGGAAGGGCAAACGAAGGCAGGCATGATCTGAGCACAAGATAAGGACGATGACAACGGGCAGGGCAACTACTTCTTGAATTGGATCAATTCTATGCCGGCATCTTGTAGCATCTGATCCGATATTTGATCCGGATAGTCGTGCACATACACGATCCGCGTTATGCCAGAATTAATGAGCAATTTGCTGCATATCAGGCACGGTTTGTCCGTCGCATACAGGATGGAATCTGCCACCGGGACGCCGTGAAAGGCAGCCTGGGCAATGGCATTCATCTCAGCGTGACTGGCCCGCACACAGTGACCGTCCCTCATCAGGCAGCCAACATCCGTACAATGGCGCAATCCCCGGGGAGCTCCGTTGTAGCCGGTGCTCAGAATCTGTCGTTCCCTCACCAGCACCGCTCCCACGGATCTCCGGGGACAGGTGGAGCGAGTGGAAACCGTCCGGGCAATGTTGAGAAAATACTCGTCCCACGAAGGTCGCTTCCCACGATTTTTCGTAGACATTCTCTTGTCCCTCCTCGATCTAAGGCAGAAGCCATGGGCTCCAATTGAGCGCCACGGCCATCAGAGCCAACGCGTTAAACACGGCATGCATCAGCGCACAGACAGCAACCGAATGGGTATACCTGTAGGCGAGGGCATAAATCACCCCGGCCACAGCCGCCCGCAACATGGAAATCGGCTCCCCATGGGTGAACGCAAACAGGAGGCCACTGGCCAATACCGCCAGGGTCTGCCCGCCGAGGCCCTCAATAATGATCTGGTAAAAACAGCGGCGGAACAGAAGTTCCTCGCCGAGGGGCGCTACCGCAACCATGCCAACGGCGAGGAGCACAAAGGGCACAGGTCCCGCCTGCAGACCGCGGGCGACAATCTGTCCCATGACTCCCAACTCCCAGGGGTCAATTCCACCGATGACGTTCTGCATCAAGACCACGACGGCACGGAGACCGACCGTGCTAAGCAGCCAGGTGAACCCGCCCCCGCCGACGATCCACGCAAGCTGGACCCGCACCGAGGCTCCAGCGACTTCATGTTGCAAACGCGAAGGTCCGAACCATCCCACGTCATCACCCGCATACCGGGCCAGATACCTCCATGAGACCAGGGCCAGGATCGCCCCATGCAGAAGAATGGCCGCTGCATTGGTGTAGGGTAGGTCGACCACCGGAAATCCCAAAACACCGTAGATAGACCGGTTAATCACGATAAACAGAAGGTAAAGAATCAGAAGATCTGGCGAGCGGTAGCCCCTCGGCCCCGGCGGGGTGAGCAGATCACGCTCCCGCTTTTTCCTCTTCTTGCGCTTCTTCGCAGCCATCACTCAGCTCCTCACGGACTATGGTGCGCTGCATGGCTCGGGGAACGAGCCACAGGAGCCCCATCATCATGACCAGATCCCCCGGGCTGAACACGGTCCTGAGTGCGTGGGGAAACCATCGGGGTGTCACTATATGATCCCCCAGGAAGGGTAGCAACGTATCCTCGGTCATGAGTGTGTGAATGATGGGCTCCCCCGACCTGAGCACAGGAACCACACCCTCCTGCCCTGTGACGGCGAGGGCCTCCGGAGAAACCGGCATCCCCCCATTGAGGGCAATGACAACAAGATTGAACACGACGCCCACCGACACAAGTGTCATTCCAGACAGGTGACGGTTCTCCCACATCACGTAGAGCAGGATTCCGTAGGATAGGAGAAGAAGAGGAAAGCCCCAGTCCAACAGCAGGCTCCATCCGATAGCCGAGGCCCTGGACAGAAGCATCTGAAGCGCAAACCCCGCGACCATCAGGTCGAATCGTCTCAGCTCAAGGTTGGCCAGGTTTGATATGGACCCTCGCAAGATCCAACCCACAGCCAGAGCGAGAATCAGGGCAGAAAGCATCATACGGAGCTGCCCTCCTGGACCCTCTCCTCGGGGGTTTCGTCGAGTTCTGCCGGGAGGAACCCTGCGTGCACCAGCTCAGACTCCTCGATGTACTCTAAAAAGATGCTTGCGACCTCCGGATCGAACTGGGTCCCACTGCATCGCACGATCTCGTTCCTGGCCTGTTCAAGGGTCAGAGCTCGCTTGTAGGGGCGCTGGGACACCATGGCATCGAAGGAGTCGGCCACGGCCAGAATCCTCGCTTCAAGGGGTATGTTCTCGCAAGAGAGCCCCTCCGGGTATCCCATTCCGTCATAACGCTCATGATGATACAGTACCCAGCTGGCGCCCTCCCTGAGGGCCTTGATCTTGGCCAGTATGTTGGCACCGATTTCCGAATGCCCCTTCATGATACTCCATTCCGCGGGAGTAAACCTGCCGGGTTTTTGCAGGACCTGGTCAGAAATCCCGATCTTGCCGATATCATGCAGGATGGATACGTACTGGAGCAATTCGATCTGTTCATCGGTAAAGTCCATGCGGCGGGCGATGGCAACGGCATAGTGGGACACTCTCTCCGCGTGACCCGATGTATGGGGGTCCCGGGCCTCCAGGGCGGCCGCCAAAGCACTGATGGTACTCACAAACACGTCCCGCAGCTCACTGTACATGGTGAAAGCATAACGGCCAACCATGAGGGGCAGGAGAAAGAAGATCACACCCACCTCGCCCACGGCATGGTAGACGGCAACATTGAGATAGGCAATCGGCATCAGTCCAAGGTAGCTGGGAGCCATCCATTTGACATCTGATGCCACAAGGGCGATCGGGTTCAGTTCCATCTTCAAAGAGATGTAGAGCACGGTGGCGGTGACGTTGACCGCAAAGTAGCTGATTCCCCCCGCCATGGTGGCCACGGCAAACATGTAGGGACGCTCTCCGAGGGCTCCGGTCGACAATAGGTTGAACACCAGTCCTCCCGACACAGCAGCAAGGAAGAGCTGTGCCCGGTTGAAGGCAACCTCCAACGCCGGAACCTTGCCCGTCAGCTCCATCTTTCGAAGGGATCCCAGGGCCGTGAGCAAGCCACCCCAGAAGGGGCCGAACAACAGGACCGAGGAATAACACATGGCGAACCCGACTGAAACCGAACCGTTCGCCCTCGGCAGCTTGATGGGAAGAGCCTCCGTGATGACGATCAGTGCCAGGAAAAAGGCCAGGGACGTGATCCGGGGCAGTCCCTCGGGTTGCACAAGATAGCCAACCCAGATGGCACCAGCACCCATGAAGGCCGCGAAAACATGAGAAAGCATCTTAAGACGTTCAGATGATCGGTTCTCCTCCGCTGAATCGGACGACATATGCACCCCTCCCAGGCATCCAGCCAGAGATGATAATAGGCACCCGGGCTGATTTTACCTACTGGTCAGAGACGGATTATCCGTAACCGCCAACTTGAATATTGGCTCCGCCCATGATGAGCAGCATCGCAAGAGCCAGCAGGAACTTCACGGCCTTAGCCATTTTTCGGTATCACCCCAAGCGTGACAGTATCCCTGCCTCCGCTAGTAGCAAGATCCTGCTCCGCTTCGAGCCCGAGTGCCAAGATGAAAAACGATGTCCTTCAAAATTTAAAACTGAAAAGTACGATTGATCGCATCCAGGGCCGCCCTAGCAGACGCCTCCAGGAGATCCCGTCGCACCCTCACGGCTCCCACCAGGACGCCCGCACCAATGTCTGGCGTCAGAGTCACTGCAACCATGACAACCCTCTCACGGGCGAATTCCATACTGTCAATGTGCTGCAGCTGCAGATGAACACCCTCCAAAAACCCTTCGGACGCCTGCAACGTTGCCCGACCGCCGGCAGCCAGCAAAGCGTGCGAACTGGGCTTCTCATCGGCTATGCGTACCGTCCCCGTCACTTCCCTATCCTCGAGAGCCAGCCCCACCTTCACCGTGCAACCACCTGACCCATAATGGCTCTCCAAAGAGACCAAACGGGGGCGTCCGGCTACCGATTGCAGAAGATCGTCGTCGCCGGAGCTGAACACCACGTCAACCTTGCTGGGAGATAGTTTGACTCCCAGGTACACGAAAACCAACGAAATGACGTCCTGAACGATTTGCCTTCTGGACTTCTCACCGCTCTGGGCCACAACACTGACCCTGCTGAGAACGCCTTCGTCGTCAACCTCAACCGAAGCGGCCAGAACCCCACGCAATGCCAACAAGGCCCTACGCGACTCCTCTGCCGTTCTCCGCTCGCTCTCCGGCTCCGACATCTCATCCTCCCAGGCGCCTGCCATTATCCTCCACTCAAGTCACAACCGCTACCTTCGACCTCTCTGCCCCACTTTCCTGCATGCCCTGCCAAATTACGACGGAAGATACGGAAGATCATGGTTCAGCAGGCCCCATTCGTCCAAAATAGCCCATAAACCTCCGTATACCAGACTGTGCCCCCCCAACACGACCGGGATTGCGGCCGAATAGGCGGCTTCGGTGAAGGACCGCAGGTAATCATTGCGAATCCGGTCCAGCATTCCCAGGTCGGAGTAGAAGCGGTCTGCTGCCGAGGGGGAAAGCTGCAGGTGGGCCAGCAGAACCCGGGAGTCAATCAGGGCCACATCGGCGACCGAGGCCAGGTGCGCAAAGAACTTCTCGGGCCCCACCTCCTCCAGGAAGTGGCCGAGAAGCGACACCGCCTCTCCCGTTTCCTCTCGCCGCAGGGCCTTCATACCCCTCTCCTCGGAGAACACTCGTAACCTGACGGGAATATTCGCGTTGATCACCGCCATCATCGGCGGGCTGACTCGACCGATGAGAGCAACCTCCGCATAGCGGTCTCGACCTGACTCGCGAATCACATCGAGGGCCCTGATCAGATAGTCCCTGCTGAGATTAAGCTGATCCAGGGCTCTCCTGCTCTCCGGACCCACATTCTGACACTGTTCCAGGATGAGCATGTCCATGGGCGTGTCCACATCGAAATTGATCCGGGCTGAGTTCACGATCAAGATTCTGCGCATCCCCGCCTCACGGAGGAGAAACCCCAGGAAGTTGTCATTTTCGGGCAGGTCAATGTAGTTCAGGCTTTCCGTGGGGGTAAAGGCAATAAGATCCGCAGACTGCACGTTGTTGACGACGACAATGTTCTTGAAATAGCGGAGCTGATGAGCGATCCATTCAAAATCAGACGGGCGGATCAATGGAAGGGCAGCGCCGCCCAGGTAGATGACGCTATCAATGCAGAACTTCTCCATCACATACTTCAGGTGTTCACCAAAATGGAAAGCTGCATCCGCCGTCGTCTCGTCAATCAGAACGCCCTCAGCTGCAGCCTGTTCTGCGAGGTCGGGATAGCAGGTGCAGAGGATAACCTCATCGATGCCGTCCGCAGTCAGGGCCTTCTTCATGTTGTCAAAGGCCACTCCCTTGCGCACCGATAACATCTGCTCCTCGATGTCGGTACGGACAATTCCCCCCTCGAAGACAACGGCCGCCAGCTTCTCCTTGAACATCGGTTGTCTCCTCTCAGCATTTGGGGGCCAGCTCCGGAGCTGACCCCCAAAACACCAGCACACAGAGCGCCATTAGACCACTCTCATACCTCAGGTTCTATGAGTCCGTAGTTCCCATCACGTCGACGGTATACGACGGTAACCTCATCGGTATCGGCATTGGTGAAAACAAAGAAATCGTGATCGAGAAGGTTCATCTCCAGAATCGCTTCCTCGACGTCCATGGGCTTCATGGTGAAGCGCTTGGTACGCACCAACCTGGGTTCCTCTTCGTCGGCCGGGACATTGTTCGCGAACTGATTCTCCCTGATCAAGAGCGGATCATTAACCTGGCGGGCCTTACGATTGATGCGGGTCTTGTACTTGCGCACCTGCCGTTCAATCCGATCCACCGCACCATCGACCGAAGCATACATGTTTCCGGTCTCAACCTCAGCGCGGAGAATCGGTCCATTGAGGGGAATGGTGATCTCTACCCGGTGATCCTCCCTCTGTACTGACAGAACCACCTGCGGCTTGAGCGGAAATTCAAAATACTTCTCCAGCTTGCTGAGCTTCTTCTCCACGTACTGTCGGAGAGCCGGAGTGACCTCCACATTCTTGCCATGAAGAGTCAATCGCACTGAAACCACTCCCGTTTCCGTAGGTTTCGATGCCCCACCCGGACCAGACCGTGGGGTCACCGTATTGGGTTTTCCCCATGCTCCCATTCACTCGTTTATACTATTCCCGCAACGGAGTTGAAATCCTTCACTCGGCGCAAAGAAGGGCGCGGCAACATGCCGGATCCATCATTTCTTCTCATCCAGGTATCGGGGGCGTTCAGGCATTTTTGGTGGGTGATAGGCCCCGATCGTGCGCCTGTTCAGCTGCAGCTGAGCAATCTGGCGGAGGGTGGCCTCCCTGCCCTGCTCCAGGATCTGTTCGAGGCGGTCATCCAGGCGATCGATCATGAGGCAGAGTTCCCTCAGAGGTCTCAGAACCTCCGGGAGAGGTTCTCCCATGGAAGCAGATAGATCCATTCGATCCTGCATCAATGCCGATACCTTTCCCCATTCCCCCTCCCGTGCAAAATCCACCTGCCTGCGAGCAGTGCGATGCAAACTGGATAGGCTCTCCGCAGCGGTCCTCCTGCGTTCGGACATGGACACCAACACCTCCATTCCTCCCACTACTGTTCAGACGGCCCCCAACCAGGTCACCGTCGGCGGCAGCCTGTTCGTCTCAACTGTCCCTGCAGCCACAGTCGATGACGACGAAGTCGAGGGAGTACCCGTTCAAAGGTACTCAGCTGCTCCTCGAGATGTACCTGTCTCTTTTCAAACCGGTTCCTGGCCCGTTCGATACGGTTCATCTGTGGGACCTGCTCATCCCGAGGCATCGAAGGGCCTTCTATCACGGCCCTTCTCGTCCGTCCCCTGGCCTGCCGCTGCCCACGCTTCCGACATCTCCCTCAGCATTTCCCTGACCTCGGCGAGTGACTCTGAATCCTTGCGGGTATTGGCCTCGACCAGCCGCCGATGCATGTATCCGTACACCCCCCGGACGCCCTGCACCAGCTCGTCCCCCTCGTCCTCACCAAAGGCTAACCTGATCTCGCAGATGATGTCCTGGGCCCTGATCAGGCAGTTGCTGGTCGCCTCCCACTCCCCATCTGCCAGGTGTCGTTCAGCCAGGTTGAGGTACTTCACGCCCCCCTGGTGCAGCATGACGATCAGGTGACGAGGTCTGGACGTCGTCACCGCAGTGCTCTGGTATTGGCTGTGAATTTTGCTGCTCACTTGGACACCTCCCATGAAGTATCGTTACGCCCTGCGGTCCAGGGCAACGGCAAGTCTCGCGCGGTGTGGAGGAACTGGGGAGGTCCCTGCAGTCTTCTGCAGCTGGTCCCGCAGACCACCCCGCCTCACCCGCATTGCTTCCATGATCCCGGCATCCAGGCGGGCGACCTCGGCGAGAATCTCCCCGATCTCGACGAGATGCCCCCTGGAAGATTCCACGGATCTGCCGATCTTCTCCTGCAGATCCTCTCGCTCAGCCAGAAGCTGGGC
>PXCI01000039.1 GCA_003566675.1 Clostridia bacterium | reverse complement strand
TGAAGGAAAGCTTAGCTTGAAACCGACAAGGAACAATGGCTTCGGTGGGAAGGAATACCAATTGCCTAAGAGCATGATCAAGCCACCCAGGGCACCGAGAGAGCTCTCTGCTGAAACCAAGGGACGGCTTGCCGAGCAAGCCCGCAGAAACCGTCTAATCGGTGCTGAAAACCTAGTTGCTGTGGGGAGTTAGACAACAGGACACGCAGGTGAGTGTTTGTCCACATGCTGAAGGAAGAAGGCCCGCAAAACGGTTGTGTTGCGTTACGAGGACCGATCTGGCAGCACTGTAGTACTATTCTGGATCAGCAGCGCTAGTGACATGATGTCATCCCCACCTTCAGCTAGGTAGAGCCCCGGATCAGCACTCATCCTAGCATTGCCCGTGGTTCAGCAAGTGTGTACAATGATAACTAACGTGAGTATGAACCATGAGTCGTATCCCAGCATCACAGAAAGGGCTGATGATGTCGATAGCAGATAGGTTGCAGGAGGCGGTAGATCTGGCTGAATCAGGCAATCTTGAGGAAGCCAAGGATGTCTTTGAGGGAGTCTTGCTCGACGATCCTAAGAACGCCGAGATCTTGTACAACCTGGGCATGTGCTTCACCGAGTTGGGAGAACCTCAGAAAGCTGTCATCGCTCTTAGGAAATCGATTGAGTATAACCCTAAGCACTCGAACTCCTACGTAGCTCTCGGTTACGCTTATGACAGGCTGGGAGACAGCGAAGCCGCTATCAAGAACCTCCTCGAGGCCCTGACCCTTGACCCTGGCAATCCTTACGCCATGCGGAACCTCGGCGGTGTGTTTGGCAAGAGCGGCGATATGGAGCAAGCATTATCCTACCTTCAGAAAGCGTACGAGCTAAACCCCTCTGATGCCGCTACGGCATATGGACTAGCTCACTGCTACCATCAGTTGGAGAAACATGGGGAGGCAGACCAGTACTATCGCAGGGTTCTTGATATGGATGCAGCGTCCAACTTAAAGGAACTAGCCAGAGACGGACTCAGAGAGATAGCGGTGGCTCATCTAAAATCCAAAGGTGTGCGTATGGACGCTGTTATGTATATGGTGTCCGCTCTAAACCTGTTCGAGAAAGAGAGCGCGGACCGAATCAGGGATGTCAGCTTCGAGATAGCCATGAAGGGCAGAGGCGGTCTGGATATCAACACCCCAAACAAGGAATACACGATCCGCAGTCTGCCGGGGACATTCACCGGCCTCCAACTGGTGAGCTACATGTACGTGGGGTTCAAGAAGATTGCTCCCGATGAGGACATTGGCGTCGATCTATCTCAGGAATACGAGGAGGCCCTGCGGCTCTTTCAGGACCAGGAGAAAGCATGACTATCGGTTTTCCCGAGAGTATCCACAAGATATTCGAACAAGTGAAGGCGCTGACGGGCAAGGATGTCAAGCTGATCGAGACGAAAGAACTTGGCGTGTACGCATTCGTCAAGATCGCCCGCAGGAGTATGTCTGAGCACCTCATGTATTATAAGCCGGAGCATACCGGCATAATGAACCATCTCATCGCCCATGAATGCGGACATATCTTGAGAATATACGGCGTGGAACCGGAGCGTCGCTTGGTGCCCTTCACCAATGCTCAGCTTAAAATGCAGGCTCTCAGAGAAATCGAGCCAGATATACAGAAGCTGTCGCACGTGATTCCTTTTGACGGATTGGCGCAGGTTGTGGACATGTGGTACACCGGGACCATCAGGCAGTTAACTAGCTACCCGTCCGATATCATGATCGAGAAGTGGATTCACGATGAGTATCCCGACCTGAGGCCTTACCAGTCCGAGTCCATCAAGAAGCAGTATGATGAAGCGATTCAGGGGTTGTCGAGTCGAGTGGAGAGGATGACCCCTGGTAAGATGCTTCAGGCATCGAACAGCATGAACTACGCGTTCTTCCACATTCTGGAGGCACACTTCGGGGCTAACTACTATCTGGGAAGATACCAGAGGTCAGCCTATGCTAGTCTGGGCAACGAGTTGATGCGGCTTCAGCAAGAATCAACAAGCACCTACGAAGGCGATGTAGAGACTACGAACAAATGGGCAGAAGCTCTTAAGTGTTCCAACTGGTTTGCCTGGCGAGACTTTGAAGATGTGCCAGAGGACTACGCAACCGCTTTCGGCTAGGAGGAGTAAGTGGCGTGAAGAAACACGACAGGTTTGCTACTATCGTAGATAAGGTCATCCAATTTCGCGAGGCACGAGACTGGAAGAAGTTCCACGATCCTAAGAACCTGAGTGAAGCTATCTGCGTAGAATCGGCTGAGCTGCTTGAAAGGTTCCTCTGGAAGACTCGCGAAGAGGCAGAAGGCCTGAGCGAAGCTGAGTTGAGCGGCGTCGCGGAGGAGATCGCCGACGTGATGATATTCCTCATCTGCATGTGCGATGCTCTCGGCATTGACCTGTTAGATGCAGGCGAGGCTAAGCTACAACTCAACGAGGCGAAGTACCCCGAGGATAGAGCCAGGGGAACGGCCAAAAAATACACGGAGTTAGAATGAGGCTTTACGCAGGCACATCGCGCAATTTCATCACCGATGCCAGCCACAACCAGATTGCCGGGAAGCTTAAGTCTGCCTTCTTCCACTATCATGGTTTCAACCCTTCGGACAACGAACTTAACTCATGGAGGAACTCCCTTCTGAGCATATCGGCTGTCTTTCAGAATGCTGATCTGCTGGATCACGGTGTG
>PXCI01000028.1 GCA_003566675.1 Clostridia bacterium | reverse complement strand
TCTGAGCGGCGGGTGTTGCTCTCGGAATTTTACGAGTAAATCAGGACTTGCTTGGTGTCTGACCGCATTGTTCGCGGTCAGGCACCCGTAGGGTCTCGGAATCGCATCCCGAAGTGTTCTAAGGGCAGACACATTGCCAATCGGACCTCCGCTACCCCTGACAGGCACTGAATAAATCCTCGCATCCTTGCTCCAGCCAAAAGCCTGTGCCATATGGGAATGGAAAGACCCGGAAGCGGCGTTTTCATCTATGAAAATGATCAACAGGCTATTTCAAAGACCATGATGTTTGATAGCAACCAGAACCGTCTGTCGGTCCCCTGGGATCACTCTACTGGCACAATACGCTATTATCTCGTGATACAGCCTTCTGGCCCCTGGACCGATGCTACAAGCCTTGACATGAGAAGAGACATTTTCGTACTCGGTGTTCTTTGTTTGATCGAACCGGACCCTCGAGCATTTTGACTCCTGGTGGAACGGGGGTATCATAGGTTTGACAGGATATGTGCCGTGGCAAAGCGAACTCTTGTTGCAGTACTGAAGAAGGAGGATTGAGATCCATGGATGACTGGCTGACAGGTGTCCAGGAACTGATGCCCCAACTAAGCTCGGTGAGGAGACACTTGCATCAGAATCCCGAGGTGGGATTTGATGAGAAAGACACTGCCCGGTTTATCTCGGAATTTCTCCAGACCAACGATATCCCTTTTGAGCGCGTGGGAGAAACGGGGATTGTTGCGACCCTCGATTCCAATAGGGCCGGTGGAGCAATCGCCTTGCGCGCCGATATCGACGCCCTGGCTATATCAGAGGCAAGTGAGACAGAGTACGCATCTCAGCGTCCGGGAGTTATGCATGCCTGCGGACACGACTGCCATACCGCTATACTGATGTTGACCGCGAAGTTCCTGAAGGAACACATGTATCGGTTTTGCGGGACAGTCAAGTTTCTCTTTCAGGCCGCCGAAGAGGTCCCACCTGGAGGCGCAGTACAGCTCATTGAAGCGGGAGCGTTAGAGGGGATTGACGCGATTTATGGTCTGCACGTGTCGCCCGAGATGGTAGCCGGGCAGATCAGTGTCAGAAACGGTGCGATGCTAGCGGCTGCTGATCAGTTTCACGTGGAGGTGGTGGGCCGGGGTGGGCACGGCGCCTCTCCCCATCAGACCGTTGATGCCGTTATGATCGCATGCCAGCTGGTGAACAATCTTCAGACCATCGTGAGTCGAAATCTCAGCCCCCTTGAGCCAGCCGTTATCAGTGTGGGGCAGATCAATGCCGGGTACCGGCCCAACGTCATTGCGGAAACATGCACCATGGAAGGGACCGTGCGTACCCTCAGCGAGGAAACACGCAACAGAGTTAGGGACCGTCTAAAGAAAGTCATTCAGGGCACGGCCGAGATGCATGGTGCTGAGGCTATAATGACGTACGAAGAAGGGTATCCGCCCCTGATCAACCCGGAACACAGTGCGGACATCATACGCCAAGTGGGGCACCGTGTTCTTGGCCCTGGGGCCGTTCAGGAGCTTGAGGTGCCCTCAATGGGTGGTGAGGATTTCGCATACTACCTGCAGCGGGTGCCCGGTGCCTTTTTCCGGTTGGGAACCAAGATTGTTGAGCGGGAGCAGTTCCCCTTGCATAACCCCCGCTTTGACCTTGATGAGGGAGCCATGGTATATGGGGTGAGGATGTTCGCCGGGCTTGTTGACCATCACCTCGGCGCCTGAGCACGCAAGGTGGCGGATGTATCCACGTTGCAGGTGTACTTCTGTGCAGATCGTGGGCGTACAGGGCAACCTGACCGGTCCCGTCAGAATCAGCACATGAGGAGGTTAGCATGTCCCTGTCGGTGGTCACACTACAGCAGCATCATCTCCAGGAGGCCGCCAGACTGGTCTTGAAGGGATACGATAGCCAGCGAGAGACGGTATCGGCCTCGCCCTGCAGGTGCGATTCACTCGAGCTCATCGAGACGCGTTTGAGGGGGCTCCTGGATCGTTTCCCAGGAGCAGCTGCCCTGCGGGGCGACAAACTGGTTGGCTTTGCCCAGGGGACGGCAGTTCCCTCGTTGCACGGCAGAAGATCTGCGTATGTTCCCGAGTGGGGCCACGCTGCTGACGCGAATCCAATTCCGATCTACCAGGCCATGTACGACTACCTGGCCCCATGGTGGATGCAGGAGGGGTGTCGGTCCCATGTTGTGACGCTATTCTGTCGGTCAGGGGATGTGATTTGCGAGATGTTTCATTGCGGATTTGGGATGGTTGTCATCGATGCTGTCCGTGATCTGTCTCCAGTTGAGGGCAATGTGGCAAAGATCCAGATCCGAGAGGCCTGCCCCGGTGATATTGGCGTATTGTTGGAGTTCGAGGAGAATCTTACGGAGCATCTTGCCTCAGCCCCGATCTTTCGCCGGGGCGGCAAGCCGCCTGATGCGGACGAGGTGGACCGGCTGCTACGTGACCCCGGACACCTCTATCTTCTGGCCTGCGAACATCGACAGGTGCTGGGCTACATGAGATTCGGACCAAAAGAGGCTGGATCTTTGCAGCCCTTCATCGATGACAAGTCCGTCGCCTGTACGGGGGCGTACGTACGAAGCGGCGTGCGCCGACGAGGAGTTGGCGCAGCTCTTCTGGCAGGAGCCTTCGATTGGGCGAGACGAGCCGGTTACGAGAGATGTACGGTTGACTTCGAATCCGCTAACGTCTTTGCCCGCCGATTTTGGCTGAAGCATTTCGATCCGATCACCTGTTCCCTTGCTCGTCACATTGGAGAAACAGCTGGTCCGAAGGTCAACCGCGAGGTGAGTACCATGGGTGACCGCCCATGATGGCAAGGATGATCGGGGATGCTTAGTACTCCCTACCACGGAACAGGATAGGAATATGCACGTCTTCGTGGTCACATCTCCAGGCATCCGTTGACGTGGTGGGGCGTCTTCAATACTATAGGTAACATGGGAAATACGGCATACGAAATAAAGACTAGCCACCTGGCAGGAATCTCTGCAGGGATTCGCGGGAGATTTGCCTTGTAGAGGGGAGGCGCCGGATATGGACTCGATGCCAGGCCCTGCGAGGTTCACTGTAGCGCCTACATTTGGAGAATTGAAAGCTAAGCCCGAGGAACACCTACAGGCCGGGCCAATGGCTATCCTGGTTGGTACTCACGCCTTAAATGACTCATACACAGCATTCCTCAGCAATCTACTGCCATTGCTCATGGGCAGGTTCGGCCTATCGTATGCACTGGCTGGTCTTCTCCAATCCGTCCTCAATGTGTCCATCTCTCTCGCTCAACCGATCTTCGGTGTTCTAACGGACAGGAGCAAGCGTGTACCTTTCATCATTCTTGGGCCGGTTTTCACTGCCGTAGCCATCAGCTCCCTCGGCCTGATGCCCTCCTACATGTGGCTATTTCCGGCCCTGATCCTCGGAGGCCTGAGCACAGCGGCGTTCCATCCGCAGGCCACTTCAGTCGTCCCCCTTGTCGGTGGGTCGCGCCGCGGGATCGCCATGGCGCTGTTCATCGTAGGGGGCACAGTTGGCTTCGCAGTGGGGCCGCTTTTCATTTTATCCATCGTGGATAGATGGGGATTAGAGAGCACCTGGTTAGCCGCCATACCGACCATCGTCGTCGTGGCTCTGCTGTATAAGCATGTGCCCAGAACAGCCCAGGGATTTGCCCGGAAGGCGGTGGAGCAGGCCTCGGGTTCTGCTCTTCTGCGTCACTGGAAGCCTTTGCTCGTGATGTGGCTCATCGTCGTGTTGCACAGTGGCGCAGCTACGACGATGTCCGGTTTCCTGCCCACGTTTCTTCATGACTCCAGGGGCTTTGAGGTCGGCCTGTGGACGGCCCTGGCACACCTGCTTTTCACCGCGACCGGTGCAGCAGGCGGCCTCGTCGGGGGGCACCTGTCTGACATCATCAGCCGCCGGTCTGTTATTGTGATTGGGCTGCTATCGGCCGCTCCGATCATGCTTGCCTTACTGCACACCAGTGGCCCGTGGATCTGGCCACTGTTGATGCTAACAGGCGGCCTGCTCCAGTCGATAAACCCGATCCTGGTAATCATGGCCCAGGAACTGGTGCCAGGCAACAGCGGTACGGCTGCAGGGCTGATGATGGGGTTGGGTTGGGCAGTCGGTGGTGTCTTCGCCTGGCTGGTTGGCCTCCTGGGAGATTACTTCCAGGACCTGACCATCGGTCTGAGCGCGACCGTTATCCTGCTGCTCGTCGCAGCTGTATTGGCACACTTCGCATTGGAGAAGAACACGCCGTGAACCTGGGGTAAGCACCGAGGACGAGCGCTGCCGGGGTTCGTAGACTTCGGGAGATCCTCTTGCAGCCGACTGTTCACTTCTGCTTAAGACCAGAAGGTCTTGCCTGTGTGCGAGCAGGTTTCTCTTTCAGTCCGGTGCGTGATACCGTCGCCGGGGAGGTGGCGTGCACCGAGCTCATGCCATAAAGACATAGGTTATGTCTCGTTTCGCCGGCAGGTGTTAAGTCCTCATTGGTTAAAATAGAATCATGGCCTCTGTATTATCTAGAAGGGAGCTCTTCCGATGAGAATTGGAGTAGCGAGCTTTTCCCACGAGACTTGTACCTTCTGCCCGGACCCGACGACGATCGAAAGGCTGGAGCCTGGAGCCAGGCGCGGTGAAGAGGTGTTGGAAGGCACCCGAGGCATACCGTCCTACATAAACGGTTTCATTGAGGTGGCCGAAGAAGAGAAGGCTGAACTGGTTCCAATACTATCTGTTGGCATGGCGCCCGGCCCCTATACCAGCTGGTTGGACAGGGAGTGCTTTGACAAATACGCAGACGAAATAGCCACTGGACTGGCCGAGGCCGGGGATCTGCATGGGGTGCTCCTGGCGTTACATGGCGCCATGGCGGTCAAGAGCATACTTAAACCTGAAGCGGAGATCGTGAGAAGGGTTCGCTCTGCGGTGGGCGACATACCGATCATGGTCACCCTGGACCTCCATGCCAACGAGGATCACGAGTTGACCGATGCCTCGGACGCGGTGTTTGTGATCAAGACCTACCCGCACGTTGACTCAGAAGAGACGGGCATCATCGCAGCCCGTTGCATGGTGCAGACCCTTCGCGGAGAGTTTACGCCTACGCAGGCTCTGAGAAGACCGGGCATTGTCTCTGCCAGTATCTATCAGGCCTCTGATTTTCATCCCATGAAAGACCTCTATGATCTGTGCAGGGAATGGGAGAAGCGCGATGACGTCTTTTGCGTATCCGTTGCACCCGGATATGCCTACTCGGATGTACCGGACATCGGGATGTCTGTCATCGCCGTCACTGATGATGACCAGGAGCTGGCAGAGGAGATCGCGGAGAACGTATCCAAGCGGGCGTGGAGTTTGAGAGAGGCCCTCAATCGGCCTCTGCCCAGACCCCGAGAAGGGGTGGCAGAGGTGATCCGACTGGTGGAAGAGGGCAACAGGCCGATTGTCATAGCCGACGGTGCCGACCGCACCGGGGACAGCACACACATCCTCGAGGAGCTTTTGAGGCAGGAGGCAGAGAACTTCGCCGTTCCCGGCATATCCGACCCGGATGTAGCCCGGGATCTCGAATCTTCCGCCCAGGAGGGTGATGAAGTCACGGTAACGGTGGGCGGCTGGGCCAGTGAGCATTCGGGAGATCCCGTAGAGCTTACAGGCGTAATTGAGTACATGGGTAGACCGCGCTTCACACTCGTGGGCCCCATGCGAAAAGGCACTCGCGTCCAAGATGGGTTGGCAATACGGCTCAATTTGGGGAGCAACCGTCACGTGGTGATCTCTGAGCGGATGCGAGGATCCAATGATAGTGCGGGGCTGACTTCTGTCGGTGTTGATATCGACTCTCTGGACATTATTGTGCTCAAGAGTCGAGTGCATCATCGGGCATTCTGGGATCACGTGGCTGCGGTGGACTTCCCCATGGATGCTCCCGGAATAGGACCCGCCGACCTGACCACCCTGACCTACGAACATGTCCCGGAGGGCATCTATCCTATAAGTGCTGAATGATCTCCTGGGGCTCTGTCTGGTTGCTGGTGAAGCGTTGAGCGAGGCCCCTGGTTCATGGCAGGAGCCCCGCTCAACTCTACCCTCGACTACTGGCGCCAACAGGACCTGATGTTCATGACCGACCGCTACTTACAGCTTTGTCAACGTACATGAAGCGATAGGTGCGATCTTCGATCTCTGCTTCGAAGGATTGGGAACGATACAGGTCTGCATTTTTGCTTCTGCTAAGAGCACCGATCGATTGCCAGTCATTTTGCTCCCAGGCTCGGGCTTTCAACTGGTCATCCAGTTTGAAGTTGCCAGGGAGACGCGAGATGAACAGAAGGTTCTCTTCCGCCAGGCGGTCCAAGTTAGGCCCGGATATCAACTTGGAATCGGCTATGTAGATCAGGGGCTTCTTCCTATGCACCCGCAGCCTTGTGCTGTCAACGGCCATCTGCGCTTCCCCATTTGTGGCCATTTAACTTTCCCACTGAGTTGATAGCAATAGTGCCTGGTGGTAGTCATCACCGGGATGCTGTCCGGGGTGACACCGAGTCCGTAGAGAAACTGCTTCGCATCCGGCCTACGGTCCTTCGAATAGCGACGGGTCAGATTGAGCTGACCCCCTCACCTCACCTCCCATGTTCATCGTAAAAGAAGGCGAGAAGAATAGCTAGTCAACTACTGGCACTTCTTCGATCAATTTGACTTCAAAAGGCTATCCGCTAAAAATGTGAGAACAATGCTAATAGTATTCTGCGCATCCCCTTTGACACAATAAACATGCTCAGTATAGAAATATTCTTACTGAAGTAGCTGATGAGACCGGAAGGCTCCATACTACCATTTTCATGCTGGAGGTGCTGTTTCGGGGTAACTGCAGTCTCTAGGGCGACTTCACCTGGCTGGAAGGTGAGAAGAAGCGTTCGTTTCGGAGTCTGCTCGAGCTCGGTGCACTCATTCAGGTTTTAGGGGACAGATTGGATTGCTGATGGAAACTGACCTTCAAAGAAAGGGTGACATAAGAATGTCCGAGGAACAAGTACAAGATGTGATACGTAACTTCGTGAGCGCACTGGAATCAGAGAACCTGGGGGAGGCAGTATCCTTTTTTACGGATGATGCGAAATGTATCAGTCCCTTTGGCACCTTCGCGGGAAAGAAAGAGCTTAAGCGATATTTTGAGTGGGCACACGATACCATACAAAACCTCAAAATGGCAGAGACTGGAGTGGGCGTCCTTACTTCTGGGGACAGCGGCATCATCGAACACAAATTCATCGGGACTGTTGATGACATCGACGTGCAATTTTTAGTCGTTGGCCTATACGAGTTCCGCGATGGGGAAATCAGGGAGCTGAGAATGGTATTCGACAGATTGGAGCTAGCCGAACAGGCAGCCGAGGGCTGGTTGCCGGAACAAGCAGTGGAGGCTGTGGCCAGCACTCTGCGGAAAGGGTTGGAGTAGCGATCCTTCTCCCCTATTGACCGTGACGAATTGAGATGAACAGGTTAGGTTGTTCCAGATATGCCCGGCGGCACACTTCTCACTTCTACCACCTACCAAGGAGACGTCGCCGGGCTTATCTCCGGGGGTCAGGTTAACAGGAGGATAACGCTGCACATATAGATGGCGAATAACCACAGATTCATTGAACGGCAGACCCCCAACAATCTGATGCCAAGTACGTATAACATAATGGTTCCTCGCTGTTATGTGTGGGTAGAGTGATTTACAATGAGTATTAATCTAGGTCAAGTCCATCTGAGTGTGTAAATTCCCTCTCGCACATCAGTTCGCTGCCTGGTGGTCTTCCAGTTTAGTCTCGGGTGTTCGGAATTCCCAGTAGTCGCTCATGTCAAAGTATTTCCTGCCGCTGATCCTCCTCGTCTCTTTCCACGGTTTACCTTCAATGAACTCGCAAGGCACGCCGAGTTTCTGAAAGTAGTCTGCCATTTGAATGCAGGCGAACTTTTCGGTGGAATAGTGGGTGCCGCCCAGAATGTTCATTTCGAGCGCTTCAGCGAGGGCATGAACTTCTGCCGTATGGTCATTATTGATGGTAATTCCAGTGACGAATACGTTTACGTTATTTTGGGCAGCCTCTTTAACCACTTCTTCAATGAGGCCTCCGCCAGCGGCAAGGGCCACTCTTCTATCTCTTATTACGCCTTCCCCGTTAAGGTACGGGCTGACTTCATGGTTCACTGCTTTTCAAGTACCTCCTTCAAATCCTGTACTGCTGCAAAACCGGTTCTACCAAACACCCCGGCCATGGCGCCACGATAGGGGGCAAACGGTTTTTCCGGTTTGACTCCAAGTGCCTTTGCCAGGGTACCGCTCGTTGAGTATTCCCCGTAGTTGTCAAGAGGCAGGTGCAGGTTATAGATTGAAACCCTGTTCTCTTTGAATTGATGCAGCAACTCCCGGTCCATTTGCTGAAAAACTGTTACGACTCCTCGGAGCCTAATGGAGGATTTATAAGGAGGAGGCTACGGGTGTATTTACGAAACGTCCCTGAACCACCGGATGCGGACCTGAACCCCTGTATTCTCGGATGGCTTTCTGTACCTCCGGGTCTTTCGGTCCTCGTTCCATCATGGATGCGATCCTCGCAAACAGTTCCCCACCCTGTTTCTAAATGCAGGCCCAGTCCTCTTCGGAGTACTGGGCGGTGCGTCTCTGGCTCTCGCGGTACGCGTCGCTGTGCCCGTACTTGTCACGCGCCTCCTGGTCGTACTGTTTTTTGTGTCTGTCGGTGGCTCCCATGTCGAAGGCGCGAAGGGTCTCGGTGCTCATGGTCTTTCCCTCCTCGATTGCTATAACTGTGGCGTCAATGGAATCGATGATCGTCTCCAGGCGTCTCTTCTTATGTGCGGACCGTTACCAGCGCAGCGATGAGCGACAAGACCTTTCGCAACGGGGATCTCGCAGACAGTGGGAGATATGCGCCTTCCCGGCGAGTTCGGTGGCTGGACCGACCGGCCTAGCGTTGGCAGCGTAATCCCACGCTAGGAAGGGCTGAAGTTGGTGGATGGCGAATTGTGACATTACCCCCTGCAAGACAGACGGGAGGAGGACAGAGAGTCCATGAGCCATAGTTGGTAGACACGCTAAGGCACCGCTTCGGGGATAATGGGTAGATCTGTGGGGCCATGATGTCTAGGGCCATCTAGGGTTCGCCGTTTATGGCCATTTGGCTTCCCCACTGAGTTGATAGCGATAGTGCCTAGTGGTAGTCAGCCCCGGGCGGGGCCCTCCACTTCCCTGACGTCAGGGGAGTGGAGCGCGTCATTTAGCCGATAGCTATCTTCCTTAAGGTTGAACAGGTAGGCGTGGTGTATAAGACGATTCAACATGTACCACCACAGAGCAATTATCGAGACCTGACCGTGCCGTCGGATCTGCAGGAATGGCTGCGGTCTAACATGCCTGCCTACAGGGACCATACCCTGGACGAATGTGGGTCATACATGTTTTGAGAGATATCAGCAAAGCGCTCCCGCAATAGGAGATGCAGGGCTTGATGCGGACGTTTCGGGTCACTCCGTATGTGCGACCGGAGGACGAGACTGTGTTCTGAGAACACCGTCTTCACAGGAGGTGAAGTCTGATGAAAGGCAGTAGCTCTACCGGACACCCTGTGGACTCACTGCTCACGGCTTTGAAAGAACACCTTGCCGGGTTGGACGTGCTCTGGCATCTGTGCGGAGGGTTTGCCATCGACGTCTATGTTGGAATACAGACCAGGCCCCACAAGGATCTGGACATCACCGTCGCTTTTGATGATGCGGACAGGTGCATCGATTATCTGCAAGAGGAAGGCTGGAACGTCAAGGCTCCCGTAGGGCAGGGCAGACTGGTGACCGTCGATTATGCGCGTGCGCATTCCGATTTCGGTACCATATGGTGCTACCGCGGTGAGCCGGAGTTCATACACGTGACCAGAGTGGATGGGCCGTTCACGTATGTCGAGTTCAACCGGACGCAGCAGGACAGCCTCGATTTCCTTGAGGTTCTTCTCAACCGAATAGATGAGGATAAGCTGTACTACAAGCGGAACCATTCCGTAACGCGTGATCTTGATAGGGCTTTCCTCAAACGAGATGGAATCAGTGTGCTCTGTCCCGAGGTAGTCCTGCTTTACAAGGCCAGTGCAGTCGAGAACCCGCAGTATGTGCACGACTTCGAGGTGGCAATCAAATGTATGGGGGCAGAAAGGCTCACCTGGTTCATAGACGCAGTGAAACAGGCGTATGGGGATCACCCGTGGGGTAAGATGGCGCAAGCCCGTCTGGCCACCGTGGCCAAGCAACCTCGCTCGCCTCATGGTGTATAGGCGTACCGAAAGGTACCGGGCAGGGCATATTGAAGCGGTTGAAGGGTAGTCTCGATCTCACCAATCAGCCAAGGAGTGGAGCGGGTTGAACTGGATGGTGTGGCCGAATGGTCTCAGACCCTGGGACTCATTGATCTGACCCGGTGGGAGACCGACATTTTGCTTCATTACTTCGAGAGATAGGCTTATCATGAGAACAAGCGGGTGAGAACAAACGGGCCACGTATCAAAGTCACTGAGAAGGGCGTTTCTGGAGGTGGGAATAGAATGCTCGATAATCCGTTCGGTCGCGCGAGAAGGTTCATGTACTCCGAAGCACGGCTTCTTGAAAGGCTCCTCTTTGCCGTGACGTTCGAGGGAGCAGCCCCGGTGTGTGTGGGAAGGGTCGTCGCAGCCTACCAGAACCCTGACGGCGGACTTGGTAGTGCTTTGGAGCCGGACGTCCGCTGTCCGGAGAGTCAACCCTTGTTCGCCGAGATCGGTCTGTCTGCGATGCATGATGCTCGTTGGCGGGACCGCGAGCTCTCGCTATCGATCTGTTCGTTTCTGGAGGAAGTCAACGACACCACAGGCCTTGTTCCCATCCTTTTGCCGAGTGCACTTAGATCGCCACATGCTGCACACTGGACCTCAACCGGCGAACCCGGAATCAACCCTACTGCTAGTATCTGCGGTTTGCTGCGCTACCAGGGTGTCGAGCATCCTTGGCTGTCCCTTGCAACTGACACATGCTGCGAGTTTGTGCTACGAAACCCACCGCGCGAAGCACATTCCTTACTATGTGCAGCACGCCTAGTCGAACACCTACCTGACCAAAAGATAGCCGCGAATCTAACCGATAGAATCGGCACGGCACTTCCGGATGCCCGCTTCTTTGTCTCCTCACTGCCCGTAATCACCTACGGGCTTACCCCGCTGCACTTTGCGCCTTTCCCGGGATCCCCCTTGCGGCCGTTGTTCACACAGGAGCAGATTGAAGGGCATCTCGAGGATCTCCTCGGAAGGCAGCAGGAGGACGGCGGCTGGCCTATCGACTGGGATCCCCCAGGATCGGCATCCCGAAGCGAATGGAGAGGTAGGGTGACGTTTGAGGCGCTCTCGGTTCTTGTGGCTTACGGATGGATAGACCCATGTGAAGCTGGACGGCACCGGAATTGACTGCTGCTTCGAGAAGGTGGATGGCATGGCTCACCCGGTGGGTGTTGCTGGTCTTAATGCTGGTGACCGCCCTAGTTGCAGAATTTGTCGAGATGCCATCACCTGCGTCAGTCATGTCCAGATTCAGTTGGGCTTGGTGTTGAGCGCTCTCAGGTTTGAACGACCTGGACTGCTATCGTGGCTGAGAGACCTCACATCTTCGCCCCGAGGAGAGGGGAGCGAATGGACTAACAGCAACGGGAGCAACTCCGGCGCTCGAATGACTCTACTAAGGGTGTTGATGAGACAGCTTCGAGGTGCCATATGCGAGAGCGAACAGCCTGCCAATGGCAAAGGTATCAGCGATGTAAGACGGCTGCTGTATGTATTTCCTTAAGCTCTGTATAATTGGAATGGAGTGAGAAGAGAAAGGGTGCTGACCTGTGCCATCAAGAGCTGCAGACTGGATGGAGCAAGCTGAGAGAGATTTACAGGTGGCGAAGAGCAGTGCGGAGAATGGGTACCACGAGTGGGCCTGTTTTGCCGCTCATCAGGCGGCGGAGAAAGCCATCAAGGCGCTCCACCTTCACCATCACCAGGAAGCCTGGGGGCATGTTCTCGTGCGATTGCTCAGTGACCTGCCCGCTGAGGTCCCTGAGGACTTGAAGGAACGAGCCCGCATTCTCGACAACTACTACATA
>PXCI01000205.1 GCA_003566675.1 Clostridia bacterium | reverse complement strand
CTACCCGATGACCCGGACCCATCTCCTGGGCAAGGGGGACATTGACCTGTGGCTCCTGGGGCACACCCACGTTCCGCATCCCGAGTCAGCTGGCGGACGAATTTACTACGCAGGAACCCCTGAACCCGATGGCATGGACTGCCGCCACGGCGGCAGCTGCTGGGTGATCGAGGTTGATGAAGGGGGCCGCCTGTCCGCAGATCTGCACCATCCAGGAACCTACCGCTTTGAGGATCGCAGCGAAAAGGTGGAGGATGGAGCGGCCCTTCAGAGGTTGATCGACGAGTACGAGGGGCGTCGACACACGGTGCTTCGTCTCAGGGTTGAGGGATGGATCCCGCGCGAGGACTACGATCACTACATACGGAGCGGGGAGAACCGGTTGTATCGGGGGGTTTCGGATTCCGTGGCCCACCTTCTCAACCTGGATCTATCGGATCTTCACCCGCAGATTGACCAGGAGGTCATTGACAGGGCATTCTCCCGGGGGAGCTTCCCCCATCGCTTGATGCAAGAGGTGGCGGAACATGGCGACCGGCGTGCGCTTCAGCTGGCCTATGAACTGATCAGGGAGGTGAAGGAGGATGAGGCTGGATGAAATCTCCCTCCGCTCCTTTGCGGGGTTCACCGAGGAGACCGTGACCTTCGGCCCGGGCCTCAATCTCATTTGCGGCCCGAATGAGGCGGGGAAGTCGACCCTCATGGCTGCGCTGGAGGTGGCCCTGTTTGCCTCAGGTGTGCCGAGGAAGGGTTCGCCGGAGGCCGCCTGGCTCGAGGGGTTCTTCCCGCGGGGAGGTGGAGATCACTTCCGGGTTCGGTTGAGCGGAAAGACTGCCGGGGGGAAGGTGACGATCCGCAAGGACTACCACCGCGACCGGAAGGACAACCAGGTTGAAGTGAAGGTTGATGACCGTGCCTACGCCGGACAGCAGGCAACCGGGGAAGTCATGCGAAAGATCCTGGGGTTTGGGTCCCAGACCTACCGCACCACGGTGCTGATCAACCAGGGGACCCTGCAGCAGACGGTGCAGCAGCTGCAGGAGCGGGATGATGACACCATCGAGCAGGTCCTGAGGGGGGCCGTGTTCGAAAGCGAAGGGGTGTCGGTGAAGAGGTTTGAGGAGAGGTTATCCGGGCGGTTGAAGAAGGTGGTCCAGCACTGGGACCTGCAGAGCAACCAGCCCATGAGGGAAGCGAGGTATGCGAGGCCCGGTACCATTCTTGCTGCCCACTACCTGTGCCGGGACCTGGACCAGAAGATCTGGCGGGTGGAAGAGGCTACAGCGAGGGTCGAGGAGCTACGGACGGTCATCAAGGGCAAGGAGCAGAAGCGCGAGGAGGAGGCTTCCGAGGCGAGCCGTCTGGAGGTGCTGGCCGATAAGTGGCAGCAGCATCGCGATTACGAGGGGATCAAGGTGAAGCATGCTGCTGTGCTGGAGGCGGTGCGCAAGTGGGATGGGCACGAGATGGCCGTTGGGCAGTACGATGAGGATCTTGAGGCCTATGACCGGGAACTCGAGGAGCACAGGCACAACAGGCAACAGGTTGAGGACGCCCGGACCCACAGTGACCTGACGGTGCTCCTGGGCGAACTGGAAAACACCCAGGAGGACATTGAGGGCCTGACGCGAGAGTTGGACGAGCTCCCCGAGGTATCCGGTGTCGATGTGCAGAAGCTCCGCGAGATCGAGACGTCCGTTAACAGGGCCGAGGCGAGGCTCGATGCCCTGCAGCTGGAAGCTGACTTTCACCTCGAGGAGGGCGTTCGCGGCATCGTCCGAAAGGGCAGCGGGGGCGAGGAGGAGGTCTTCGATGCCGGGGGACGTTTCACCGCGCGTGGGCGTTTTGACCTGGAGGTGCCTGGGGTCCTGTCCCTGGAGGTTCGATCTGCCCATGCTGACCTGGACCAGCTCCAGTTGGACCTGGAGCAGAGTCGAGGCGAGCTGGCAGCGGAATTGAAGACCCTGGGCTGTGACAGCCCTGAGAGGGCGAGAGCGGTCCTGGCCCAGAGGGACGTGAAGAGTGGGTGCAGGCGGGACCTGCAGAACCAGCTATCTTCCCGTCTTGAAGCCCGCGGTTTCGACGGCCTCCTGGAGCTGCAGCGGAGGGTTGAGGAGCTGGAAGATTCGGACAACCCTCACCTCGGAAAAGGGCTCCCCGGGCTCGATGAACTGGATGAGGCGGAGCGTCGCCTGCAGCAGGCGAAGATGAACTTCATCCAGGAGAACGTCGGCAAGCACGACCGGTTTGCTTCCTGGCAGGAGGCGTATGGGGATTTCGTGGGTGCCGTGGAGAAACAAAGGGAGCTAAAGAATGAGATGGACACCCTCGAGGAGGACCTGCCGGAGGACTTTGACGCGGAGAACCTTACATACGGCTCCCCAGCGGAGGTGAGGGCGGAGGCCCAGCGACTGCGGGACGCAGCTGCCTCCCTGGTGGAGGAACTGCATGGACTGCGACAGGAGCTGGGGGAGGAGGAGAACTTCCTCCAGGAGCAGTCTCCAGCGGAGCTGCAGGACCAACGCCGAGAGGCCGAGCTGAGCAGGGAAGAGGAGAAGAAGAAGGCCCGATCGCTACTCATGGTGCAGGAAGCCTTTCAGAGGGTCAAAGACGATCTGGATCGACAGACCTTCATCGGCCTGAAGGCGCGCTTTGCCGACCACCTGGCGCAGATCACGGACAGGAGGTACGAGGTTGGGGCCATGGAGGGTGTAGAGCCTGGTCCGCTGGTGCGGGCCGGGGAAGG